>JAPYXA010000045.1 GCA_028276075.1 Minisyncoccota bacterium | reverse complement strand
AAGTTTTTTGAGTTGCTTGAGTTTTGAAAAGGAGGTTGAGAGCGATGAAACGATCACTAAGTGAAGATATGATTTATAGTGATAAGTTTGATTTATGTAATAATGATTTTAAGTTGAAATTAGATAAATTCTTAAAGGATTGGAAAAAATATGGAGCTGTTTCAACCCCAAAAGAAATAGTTAGATTTATGATAAAAATTTCCGATATTAAAAATTGGGAAGGATTAAATATTTTAGAACCAGGTTGTGGATTTTTTGATTTTTCAAGAGAAATTTATTGTCAATATCCAAACAATAATTTTACAGGGGTTGAAGTTAATCCTGAAATATATGAGATTGTTACTAAGTTGTTTCCATTTAGAACGATATTAGCAGATTTTCTTCTTTGGGAGACAACAGAAAAATTTGATCTCATAATTGGTAATCCTCCATATGGTATTTTGGGTTTTAATCGTTATCCTATAAAAATTTCTAAAGAAATTAAAGAAAAATATAAATATCTCTATAAGACTTGGAAAGGGAAATACAATATCTATGGACTTTTTATAGAAAAAAGTTTAAAGCATCTTAAAAAGGGAGGAAAATTGGTATTTATTGTTCCTTGTACATTTATGATACTTGATGAGTTTTCTAAATTAAGAGAACTTCTTGCAAAAAGTGGTGGAATAAAAATATATTATTTAGGTAAAAATGTATTTGATAAAAATGTGACTACATGTGTTCTTATAGTAACTAAAGATTTTCAATTTAGAGGCAATTTAGAGTTATATGAAGTTAAAGACAATTTGAAAAATGTCGTTCTTTGGTATGCAAAAAAGGAATATAGCGGAGAAATAATAAAATTTGAAAATGAAGATACAAAAAAATTTGAAGAGGGAAAACCAAAAATACAAGACCTTTTTGATTTACATTTTGCTGCAAGAAGTGTAGAATACTATAAAAACCCTAAGGTATCAAAAGAACCCAAACCAGGTTATGTTTGTGTCCTTAAAGGAAATAATCTTCATCCTAATTGGATAGATTATGAAAATTGTTATACAGGTCTTTGGGTTCCTAAAGAGTCTGTGGGTGAGTTTAGATGGTTTTATACGATTCCACGTATAGTTGTAGGGCATACAAAAGGGGGGAAAATTGTAGCCGCTGTTGATGAAAAATGTTATGCTTGGAGGGAGGAAATACACTTAGTACCAAAAATAGCCCTTAGTATTGAAGAAATGAGGGAAATAGCTGAATATCTTAATTCAGACAAAATGCAATGGTATGTTAAAACATTATATAAAGATATAACGCCCCATACAACAATAACACAATTAAAATTACTCCCCTTACCTGAAAAATATAATAAATATCTTAAAAGTCAAAAACAAATATTATTAAAATATGAAAATAAAAATGAACAATGCATTAGACTATTGTAAATTTAGAGATAAATTTAGACAATTCCTTGAAACTATTGATTTAAATAGATATAGAGAAGAATTTAAAGATAAAAAGTATGTTGAACAAGATTTACCAGATGATGTAGTAAATATTATTCTAAATTCTCTTTATGAAAATTATTTGGAGAAGAAAAAATTTCTTTCTTTTGATACCTGGTTTGAGGAAGTGTGGGATAAATTAGTAGATTTAAAAGAGTTTAATGAATTTTTATGGTATTACTGGCATGAAAGACTTGGTAAGGATGAAAATTGGGATAAATGGTTTAAAGAGGGGCTTAAGGCAAGATTATATAGAACATGGACAGCAGTTTTAACACAATTCGATTTCACTTATACTATAATTTGTGTAATAGAGGAGAAAAGATATAATTTTTCTATTTCTGCTTCTTCTAAACTTAACAAAAAGGGAATAGATCTTCGATTAAGTATTTCAGATCATGATATAGATTTTCAAGTATATAAAATTAGTGAAAGAAAAGAGGCAAGGGAAATAAGAAAAGGTATAGTAAGAGTTCCTTATCCTGTAATTTCAAGGAAAGAATTGATTAAAAAAATTAATAGTCCTTATGTAAGAAAAAAAATTGTTTATGAAAATGTGCTTAAAATTTTTGATAAATATTATGAAGAGCTTGACAATGGTTTCATCGTTTTTAAAAAAGAGTTAGCTGAAGAAATATTAAAAAGATTGCCTTTAATTCAAGAACTTGAAAGATTTGTTGAAGAACTCGCTAATTGCTTAAGAGGTAAAGAATGTATGCTTTTAGAATTAAAAGTATACTTAGATTAATAAGTAATATAATTCTAAGATTAGCTATAATTGGAATCCTAATATATCTTGGTATTTATTTAAATAAACTTTTTGAAGCTCTTTTGGTTTTAGTTGCGTGGTTTCAATTTGAATTAGCTTCTGAGCAGTTTTGGTTGTATAAAGAATTAGGAAACCCTTCATTCTCTTTACTTTTGACGGGAGGAGATCCCTATTATTTGCTCTATATTCAGAATGTAAGTCCCTTTCCTGCATATGCGGTAAAATTATCAAGAATTTTAGACAAAAACTTTAATCCAATTTCTCCAGCTCTTTGGGAAAAAGAGGTTAAAACATTTCTTATATCATGTTTAACTAAAGAGATTAAACCAGAAGCATATCAGATGCAAGTATTAGCTATGATTTCAAAAGATTTCTATGAAAAATATTTAGCAAATTTAAAAGGAAGTATTGAAATTGGTTATTTAAATTCATTTCGGGAATTAAAATTTTTCTTTTGCTATTTTACAGAAGATCATAAAGTTATACCTGTAATTGAAAGGAGAGAAACAATAGGCTTTTTGTTAGCACTCCCTTATTACTTTTGGTTGTTAAAAAATGCTGTATTACTAAAGAAAGCAAAGATATAAGAAAATTATTGATTAAGCAAAATTTGACATAAAAATTGTAGGGGGGGGTTATGAATAAAGCTAAATTAATTTCAAAGTTTTTAGGATTTTCAAGTTTAATTTTAATTTCTTCCTTTATAACCCTTGTTTGGGGATACGAAGATCCTTTGGAACCTGGAAGTTATTTTAATCCCTATGTCATTAAAAAACGCCCCTGTTCAGATGAATATGAAATAAGACCTAAATACCCTACCTTTAATAAAAACCCCTTTGCCCCAGGGTCATATTTTAATCCCTATATTATTAAAAAACGTCCTTTTTCAAATGAATACGAAATAAGATTTAAATTTCCTACTTTTGGTTATTAAAGAGTTATTCTTTATCTTGCAGTACAGTTAAGTAAATTTATCTTACATAGACTTTAGTAATTGCAATTCGATTATGTCCAAGACAGCTTGAGGTTGAAACCTGCCTTACTTAAAAAGGGATTGCGACAGGGAAAGGGGGCTTATTACAATGCAGTTACTTTAGTAACATAACTAATAGATGAGGTGAAGTTTACAAAATAAAAAAAGGAGGGGAGGGAAATGGAAGAAAGGAAGGAGAAAGAAAAAAACTTATCTGAAAAAATGAAAAAATTTTACACATATTCGTTTTATGCTGCAATGTTAGAGCCAAAAACAAAGAATTAAAAAAAATTTTTTAAAATTGATATTATTTGCTCTATAATCATTGCAATAATAGCGCTTGCAATCATATTGTGGATTTTCACGGATAATAAAGTTAATTTAGATCTATTTTGGATTGTTTTATTTGCTGGTCTATTCTTTTTTGTTTTTATATCATCAATTCTTTCAATCCCGCGGACGTACCACTTTTGGGTGAAATTTTTAATTCCTAAAATTCTTAAAGATTTGAATAAAGAATTGGACCTTGAAAAGGACCTTGAAAATTCGAAAAAAGATTTGAAAAAAATAATTGAGGAAAGATTTAAAGAAAGATCACAAAAAAATAACTTAATTTAATAAAGCTTTAGCTTCATCAACTTCATCTTTAGTTTTTTTTACCTCTTCAGCTTTTTCTTCTTCCACACTTTCTTCGTTTTCTTTTAAATTCTCTTGATCATTAATTTTTTTCTCAGACTCAAGTGTTTTTTTATATTCAAGAAAAGTCTTGTAAGCCAGTCGAAACCTGCCCTACTTAAAAAGAAATTGCGACTCTAAGGCTTGCTTCAGCTCGACAGCAGAAAATGTCTTTCAGCAACACAGAATAGGCGAGACGGGTTAAACCAGACTACTTTTATACTTTTACTTTTCAAACCCTTAGCCTTAGGTCAGTGATCAAATACACGAAATCCTTGCTTCTTAGTGGATTTTTTGAAAAATAATATAGATGGCTTTCGCATTGGCAGTCAGAAGAGCCAAACTTTGAAACTACAGCATCAGCAAAACGTTTAACCATCCTTGCAAGCTCGCATTCTGAGATATCTTCTGACCTTATGGGAAAATCTGCTAAAACCTTTGCCCTCGTTGTTAGATAGTCTATGTGCCACTTCAAAGGCTTATCCTTTCTTTTATGCCTTTCTATCCTCTTTTGCAGATTAGCCTTTGCGCTCCCAACATAAACATAATATCCTGGCTTAAAATCTATCCTTCCCAAAGCCCCAACCTCAACCTCAAGATTATCCCTAACCTCTATCACCAACAGATAGACCCCGCTATCCTTTACCAAGCTTTCTAATCTCTCAAAAGGGATCTTTACTTCTTTAACAAAGTTGAAGGTCTTTAAGCTTTCATCGGCGGAGATGGCTATAGCCCGAAGCTCTACTGAATTCCTAACCTCAAGAAAGGCGTAAGCAAAGGCAAGGTCGATGTGAAAGG
>JAPYXA010000043.1 GCA_028276075.1 Minisyncoccota bacterium | reverse complement strand
AAAAAATTTTCAATAGAACAAACATCTTGTTTTTGAATTAATCCACAATCTATTAAAATTTTCCCCTCATTGCTTTCTAGTAAAAAATTGGATCCTGTAACTTCTTGAACCCCACCGAAAAAATAAATTTTCATTGTTATAATTATATCAAAGTTAAAAATTAACTAAACCTATTTAAAAATGAGAAAAGAAAGATCAGCAGGTGCTATTATTTTTTTTGAAAGCCAGGGTAAAAGAGAATATTTACTTTTAAATTATTTAGGTGGGCATTGGAGCTTTGCAAAAGGACACATTGAAATAAGCGAAAACCCTATAATCACAACCTTAAGAGAAGTCAAAGAAGAAACAGGACTTGAAATTAAAATAATTAAAGGTTTTGAAAGAAAAACAAATTATTCTTTTAAACACAGAGGAGAAATTATCATCAAAGAAGTAATTTTTTACCTAGCCAAAGCTAAAACACGAAAAGTAATTTTATCGGATGAACATAAAGGATATGTGTGGTTACCATTTAAACAAGCTCTTTATCTTTTAACTTACAAAGAAGACAAAAACAATCTTAAAGATGCTGAATTTTTTATAAGAAAACTTAAAAAATTTAAAAACAGCGGATTGAAAAATAAACATTTAAATTTTAATAAAGCTAAAATAGAAAATGAAGAAGAAAACAATAAGTCATAAAAATAAGCTTGAAAAAGAATCTAAAGGGTTTACTCTCACAGAAATGTTAATTGTTATTTTTTTAATTCTTATTTTAGTGGGCATTTTCTCTCAAGCTTTTAAAGTCTCCAATTATTTCAAAAAAGCAAGGGATATAAAAAGAATATCTGATTTAAAGGCTTTAGAGATGGCTATTTCTATTTATTTAAAATCAACATCATCGCCCAGTCTTGGTCCAACAAACAAAGCAGTAGATGAAGCAAGCAGTACAATTTTTATTTCAGTGCCTTTTGATTTAGAAGATGTAAGATCAAATACTTTGTTATGGCAATCAAAGACTTATTATTTTTCACAAGTAAGTTCAACTGAATATTTTAAAAATAACAGTAATGGTTGGATACCTATTAATTTTGCTTCTTTAATTTTTCCTTCAATTTACTCTTTACCAGCTGATCCAACAAATTCTTACAACAAAAAACTTTTTTATTCTTATGTTTTTAAAAGATCAAGTTCAACATTTGAATTAAACGCTAATTTAGAATTTGAAGACTTTAAACAGAACGGTAAAGAAGATAAAACTTCAAATGATGAAGGCGATAATACTTTAATATATGAAATAGGGACTGATTTATATATGATGCCTAATAACCTATATCTTTAGACAAGATTAATATAGCTAGTAAAATAAAAAATGTTTGAACTAAAAAAGGAAAGAGAATATTTTTATTTTTTAATCGAAAATGGAAATTTTTATGGAAAGTTATATAAAAAGAAAAAAACCTTTTTAAGAAAGCAATCCTTGTAAAAATCAAAATCAAAATATCCGGTAAAATACCTCCTATTCCACCAATTACAGCAATTTTTTGAAGTGTAAAATCAAATCTTGAAAGCAAATAAAATGTTAAAAGCAGAAATAGAATAAATTCAGATATAGTTAAAATCCAGGCTTTGGGATTTTTATCCTTAAATAAAACATCGTCTTTTTTAAAAATATTTAAATCTAGATGAGGCAGTCTATCCATCAAATGATGAGAAACAAGGCCCATTAAAAATGCAGATAAATAATTTTTAGAATACAATACAGACAGAGAAGAACCAATTAAAAAATGAGCACCAGCAAGCATTAATTAATTTTCTCCGCTTTTAACAAAATCTACAATTTTATCAAAAACTAAAGGATAGTCCTTAGCCAAAGAACTTAAAACTTTTCTATCTAGGTTAATATCTTTATTTTTTAAGTTATGAATAAAACTATTGTATTTAAGTCCCCTTTCTCTTAAAGCAGCATTAATTCTCACTTGCCAAAGTCTTCTAAAGACCCTCTTTTTCTTTTTTCTATCTTGATAAGCATATTTAAAAGCATGAAGTATAGCTTCTTTAGCGAATTTTTTCTTTGTACTATAAGGAGCTCTAAATCCTTTTGTTAATAATAATATTTTTTTTCTTTTCTTGTTTTTATTTTTTCCTCTTTTAACTCTTGCCATAATTTTAAATTATATCATATATCTGATAAAAATTTATCCAATATTAAACAACCCCAAAATAATTACTAAATATAAAAATTTAAAATACAAATTTAAAAATTATAACCAAAAAAATTCTGTTTAATATTCTTCTTCTGGTAAATCTTCAGGAGAAACTGCATCTTTTTTCTTCTCTGGAATATCAGATACTACTGCTTGAGTAATAAGAAGCAAACTGGCAATAGAATTAGCATTTTCAAGAGCAACTCTTGTTACCTTAGTTGGGTCAATAATTCCTGCAGCATACAAATCTTCATATTTAAAATTAGAGGCATTAAAACCAAATCCTTCTTTTTCATTTCTTACTTTATCAACTACAATTGATGGATCAACTCCTGCATTATGAGCAATTTGTCGAATAGGGGCTTCTATTGCTTGAAGAACAATTTTTGCTCCAACATATTCTGCTATATTTTCTTTTGCTAATTTTTCAACTAATTCTTCAATTTTAGGCAAGGTTCTTAGTAATGCAACTCCACCACCGGGAACTATACCTTCTTCCAAAGCAGCTTTTGTTGCTGAAATAGCATCTTCAATTCTGTGTTGTTTTTCTTTTTGTTCCACCTCTGTTGCTGCTCCAACTTTAATAACAGCCACTCCGCCCGCTAACTTAGCTAATCTTTCTTGAAGTTTTTCTTTATCATACTCAGAAGTAGTTTTTTCTATTTGAACTCTTATTTGTTGAATTCTTTTATCAATTTCTTTTTTATCTCCTTTGCCACCAACAATAGTGGTTGTATCTTTATTAACTATAACTTTATGAGCTTCTCCTAATTGATGCAAATCAGTATGTTCTAATTTAAGACCAAGCTCTTCAGATATAACTTGACCTCCAGTTACAATAGCAATATCTTGAAGCATTTCTTTTCTTCTATCTCCAAAACCAGGAGCTTTAACTGCTACAGCTATTAAAATACCCTTTAATTTATTAACCACCAAAGTAGCCAGTGCCTCTCCTTCAAGTTCTTCACAAATAATTAAAATTTGTTTTCTGCCACTTTGAACTATTTTTTCAAGAAGAGGCACTAATTCATGTATAGAACTTATTTTTTTGTCAGTTATCAAAATTAAAGGATTTTCTAAAACTGCTTCCATTTTTTCTGGATTAGTGATCATATAAGGACTAATATATCCTCTATCAAATTGCAAGCCTTCAACAATTTCATAAGAAAGACCGACTGTTTGAGATTCTTCAACTGTAACTACTCCATCTTTTGTAACCTTTTCCATAACTTCAGCAATTAAATTGCCGATAGATTGATCTCTTGAAGAAATAGTAGCCACATGAGCTGTGTCTTCTTTGTCTTTGATTGGTTTAGAAATTCTTTTTAATTCCTCAACAACCAAATTAACTGCCTTTTCCATACCTCTTTGCATACCTAATGGGTCAACTCCTGCTGAAACATTTTTTAAACCTTCATTAATTAAAACTTTGGCCAATAAAGTTGCCGTAGTTGTTCCATCACCAGCAATATCATTTGTTTTTTCAGCAACTTCTTTAACAAGTTGAGCACCTAAATTTTCTATCTTATCTTCAAGTTCAATTTCTTTAGCAATAGTAACTCCGTCTCTAGTAATAGTAGGAGAGCCATATCCTTTGTCTAAAACAACAGCCCTACCCTTTGGCCCTAAAGTAACTACAACTGCATTGGCCAGTTTATTAATTCCTTTTAAAAGCTTTTTTCTTGCTTTTTCGTCAAAAATTATTTGTTTAGCCATCTTTTTTTTAAAAAAAATTAAATTACGACTCAACTATAGCCAAAATATCATCTTCTCTGACAAAATAATATTCCTTATCGTCTATTTTAACCTCATCTGGAGCATATTTTTTAAAAATAACAACCTGGCCTTCTTTGACATTTAAGGAAACCCTTTCTCCTTTATCATTCAATTTTCCCGGGCCAACTGCTATAACCTTGCCTTTTATAGCTCTTTCTTCTCTTGCTGTTTCTGGAATAACAATTCCTCCTTTTGTAACCTCGTCCTCTTTTAAGGGTTCAATTAAAATATAATCATTTAATGGTTTAAGATTCATTTTTAAAACAAATTAAAATTATTAACTAGCGACCTTTAAATTATCATTTTTAAAGAGAAAGTGATAATTTTAAAATCTCATATTATATTATATCATAAGTGTCAAGATTATATAATAAAAGAAAAATTATGTTTGCTAATATTGAAATTGAAAAGAAGATGTTGTATTTTCAGTAGAAAAATTAAAACTTTTCATATAATCTTTTAAGATATCCTCAAGATTCTTAAAATTAGAAGGCGCTTGTATATTAAAATCAGCATTAAAATTCTTAAACTCCAATAACAAATTTCCTCTACCATAAGTTGAAAGTTTATAAGGATCCTTTAATAAATAACGAAAAGAATATTTATAAGGAATAAGATTTTGTTTTGATATCCAAATATCAGCTGGTAAATTACCTATTGCCTTAAATAAGTTATTTATGCCGGATTTTATTTGATTAATTTCTCTTTGAGTTAACTTTGTATTTTCTAAAATTTCGTTTATTTGGACTACAGCTTTAAAAATTTCATCTTTATCGAAAATAACTTTGTAATGATAAACATCTTGATCTGATATTTTTTCATCAGGCAATTTTCTTAAAATTTTAA
>JAPYXA010000042.1 GCA_028276075.1 Minisyncoccota bacterium | reverse complement strand
TCCCAAACACCGTCGTAACCCCCAGACGCCGGTGTGGAAATGGTTATGTAGACGATGTCGAAACGTAAGATATTCGCTACCGCGAGAAACTCCCCCACACTGGAGGGAAACGATACGCTACCTCCACCCGGCAAGTCCACCGAGCTATTCTGAGGGCGCACGACAGCGATTCTGGTAAAAGCCCTATCTCGAATATGGGACTGATTCACTTCGGTATCCACTGCATAATGCAATGCGCAATGTTCGATGCTGATGCCTTGCTGCTCCGCCCACTGTTGCCAGATCATTGGACCGCGGCGTACCACAAGTGCAAGCATCTCCCTGATATTGTCATAAAAAGTCAACACGGCGTCAGGATTATATTGTTTGAGCTTCCATGCAAACTCCGCACGATACGCGAGGTCTATATCGTAGTGATTCGCATTCCATTGGTGATGCTCTTCAATAATTGTTCCGTTTGCATCTAGGGTACCGTCACCGAGAATATAAGAGGAGTACCTCACCGTAGGCAGCACCTTCGAGAAGTTGCGGAAGGTCCTGAACGACCGAATATCACTCACAAGGTCTGCACCACCACCTTGCGGAGTAATCCGTACCCGATAATAATACGTAGTGTTGGGCTGGAGGTTGAGTAAGTTAACGTAATGCCGGGTAACATCGGTATTAGGCCAGTCTCTCCACTCTGGAGGAGAAATTTGTCCAAGAGCGGGTGTTATTCCATATTCCACTGTCATTTTACCTGGTATATATGTAACAGACTTGATGCGTGCGCTTTTAGGCATTGCCCATACAACCTCTGGATTAAGTCCTTGAGCTTTTATCCAGTTAAAATTTAAAAGAAAATTGACTAAAATGTATACAATGGTTAGTAATATAAATTTTATTAACAATATTTTTTTAAGAATAGTCTTTCTATTCATTCAGCGTATTTGATTTTTATGTCTTTAAATTATTTTTATTATTTTTTTTAAAGAAAATTTTAATTTTATTTTAACATGTTTTTCTTGTAAAATAAAAATAATAAATAAAAGCAGAATTAATTTCTTTTTAATTAATGTTTTTAATAGGTGATATAGGAGGAACAAGAATAAAGTATTTTTTTGGTAAAAGCTTAAGGAGAATTGATAATTTTCTTTATTTTAAAACTCCTTCAAATTATCAAGAATTTGTAGATTTTATAAAAAGAATAAAGATTAATGATTTAAAAATTGCGTGTTTTGGTTTTCCTGGAGTCTTTGATAAATATAAGGAAAAATTAATATACTCTCCTAATTTAAGAAGTTATCAATTTAAAAATATAAAAAAAGATTTAGAAAAAATTTTAGGATGCAAGATTATTTTGGAAAATGATGCTGCTTTAGCTGGATTAGGAGAGGCAAATTTTGGAGTAGGGAGAAACTATAGGATTATTTCTTATATTACATTTTCAACTGGTATCGGAGGAACAAAAATAATTAATAGGGAGATAAGTCCAAATTTTTTTGGTTTTGAACCTGGACATTCTTTCTTTTTAATTTCTAATAAAAAAAATATTTTACCATTTCAAATAGAAGAACTTTTAGGAGGAGCTAATCTTTATAAGATATTTAAAAAAGACCTTAGTAAGGTAAAAGATAGAAATTTTTGGAAAGATATTTCTAAATTGGTTAGTTTATTTTTAGTAAATGTTTCGCTTTTTTGGTCACCAGAAGTAATTATTATAGGAGGAGGTTTGTCAAGAAGATTGAGTATAAGAGATTTAAGGGAAAATTTTAATAAATTTTACCCTTTTAATTTAAAACCAAAAATCAAGAAATCTAAATTTTTAGATAAAGCAGGTCTTTATGGAGGACTATTTATGATAAAAAAATATCTTAAATTATAATTTTTGATAAAATTAAATTTAAATGATAAATTCTTCGAAAAAAAAGATTATTTTTTTTATTGTTATTTCAATAATTTTTTTTATTTTATCTCTGAATTTAAAATCTAATTTTGACAAAAACAAACTCTTGGCTTACTTTCTAAAAAGTTTAAATAATGAAAATAAAAAAGAAAATTTAAATCAAGATTATTCTACCATCCAGATAGTTGAAGATAATAGTCAAGTAACTTTTAAGGAGGAATCAAAAATTGATTTAAATAGGGATCAGGATGATTTTAAAAAAGATAAGATTGGTTATAAAGAGAGTATAAGAGTAATCAATATTTTTTATGACAAAAACCAAAGTATAACTACTTCGTCTTTCAAAGATCAAAATCAAGATTTTTTAGAATCATTAACAACTACTACTTCAATAGATAACTTAGATAAGAGCAAGGAGAATGATAATGAAAAAGAAGATGAATATGAAGAAGAGAATATAAAAGAGCCAACAAGGGGAGGAGGATCCTATAAAAAAGATCCTTGCGAAGATTATAAAAATAAATCTTATCCAAAAGTGTTAATTTCAGAAGTTAAAATTGGTTCAAGCGAAAATAATGAAGACGAGTTTGTTGAGATTTATTTTCCATCCCAGAACAGCGGTTTGTTAAATCAAAACGATTTGGATTTAACTTGCTGGTCTTTAGAAAAATACAGTTCTCAAAGTCGAGACAATGAATCTCCTTCTTTAACGGTTCTTATCCCAAGCTCTAAATTTAAGGGAAAAATTAAACCAAATGGTTTTTTTCTGATAACTTCTTCTTCAACTAAAGATAAATATCAAGCAGACTTATCTTATCCTCAAAGTTATTATATTTCCAAAAATAACACTTTAGTTTTAAAAAACCCTAATGGAGAAATAGTTGATATGGTGGGTTTTGGAGATGATAAAGATAAAATTTATAATTTTGAATCCCAGCCATTTTTAGGTAAAGATTTCAAAAATAAATCAATACATAGAAAAAATTTTATAGACACCAACAACAACCAAAAAGATTTTTGGTTTCACTACCCAACTCCTAAAAATTCTTCATATACTCAATCTCCTAGAGATGATTTTTTAGATTTAACTGAATTGAAAATTGATGATTTTAATTTAGAATATAAGTTTTTAGAAGATGAGTTTTATATAAAATTTTATTTTAAAGAACCAAATTTATTTATTTCCTCTACCTCCAATTATTCCTATGATGTTTTAGTTTATCCTGGGGGATTTAAAGAAGATGAATTTAATAATCAGGTTGGATTTAATTTAGCGGATTTTGGTGCTAGTTCATCTTTGCCTTCTGTCAATTTTTCCGGTAACAATTTAAATTTATCTTTTCATTTAACAAAATGCCCTACAACTTCAAATACTTATTATTTCGCTTTCTTTCTAAAAGATTTAGTTGATAAAGAAAATTTTTCTTTACCAGCTATCTCTTCGGTAATTTTTCCAGAAGGTTTTTGTGAACTAAATGATAACAATTACAAATCAGAAAATATCTTCCAAAAGATACTTTTCTCAGAAGTTAGAGTTTTAGAAGGAACATCAAGCGGTGAATACTTAGAACTTTATAATCCTAATAATTTTAATTTTGACTTAAAAGGATTTAGAATTGAAAGGGTAAGCAAAACCGGTAAAAATTATATTTTTATTTCTAAATCAAAATTTTCAAATATAGTTTTACCACCTTTTTCATATTTATTGATTGTAAATAGTTCGACTTTTTCAGATATTAGAGATAAAGCAGATATAACTTATCCATCTTCTTATGATTTATCAAAAAATAACGCGTTAAGATTAATAGACGAGAACAATAATTTAATTGATGAAATATGCTGGGGAGAGGTAAATAACTTCTCTAATTGTTTTTATAATCCAACTTCTTATAATTTATCTTTTCAAAGGAAAAAGACTGCTCTTTCTTCTCCTGAAAATATAAAAAATGAATTTTTAAATAAAAACGGAGAGAAAATATACTTAGGAAATGCTTATGATACAGACAATTTTTTGTTTGATTTTGTTGAAGCCGAGATAGATCCAGAAAATTTATATATCAAAAAACCCACCTTAAAAGAAATGTTGCCAATTGAGACTTCTTTATCAGAAAATAAGGAAATTGTTTTGAAATGGTTTTCTCCTGCTTTTTATGAAAATGACTTGTTTTATTCTTTAAGTGTTTCAACAAGAACTGATTTTTATAATTTTGATACTTCAACTTTAAATTTTATTAATATGTCTTCAAATATAAATTTGCCATCTTTTAAAATTTTAGATATTCAAGAAGTTAAATTTAATACAGATTTTAAAGATTTAAATTTAGATTCTGATTTTGATTTTAGACTTTTGGTTTTTAAAATTTCATTGCAAAGTAAAAACCAAATTTTAGACGAGAAATTTTTTTATTTTAAAGAAGAGTAAGTTTAGTGCATAATTTTTAAAATTTTGGTATAATCTATTTAAATTAAAAGCCCCCATCGTCTAATGGTTAGGACACCAGTTTCTCAAGCTGGCAATACCGGTTCGAATCCGGTTGGGGGCGAAAATTTAATATAATACTTTTTTTTATTTTTTTTAATGCGACAAGTAGGTTTGTTTTTTTTAGTATTGTTAATTCTTTTTTTAAGTTTATCTTTTGTTTTAATTCTTAAAGATTACTACTTAAAGAAAGCTTCTTATATTTTTAAATTTGAAAATCAGGAATTTTTATCCAAATTATTTTTAAGTAATAAAGAATATATGCCTAAAATATGTGAACCAAGGGTATGGGGTATTAATCTTTCAAAAAACTTAATTTATTTTTACGAAAATTGTAAATTGAAAAGGACTATTCCTATTGATTATCAGTCTCCTCCTGATGTGTGGTATCAAACTCCCACGGGTTACTTCAGGATTGGAGTAAAAAATAAAGAGCATATTTCTTCTATTTTTCCTGTTTATATGA
>JAPYXA010000041.1 GCA_028276075.1 Minisyncoccota bacterium | reverse complement strand
AGATTTAAAGCAAAAATTGGAGATTTTGAGTTTGATATAAGGGTTGCTATTATGCCAACTATTTATGGAGAAAAAGCTGTTTTAAGAATTTTATCAGGAACTATAAAACCTACTTCTTTTGAAGAATTAGGTATTAATAAGCAATCTGAGGAGATAATTAAAAATGCTTTATCTAAGACATTTGGGATGATTTTAGTAACAGGACCAACAGGTTCTGGTAAAACAACAACTTTGTATACAATGATAAATTTACTTAACAGTCCAGGCGTAAATATTGTCACTATTGAAGATCCTGTGGAGTACGCTATTTCTCGAGTAAATCAGACTCAGGTTAATTTAAAAGTAGGATTAGATTTTGCTGCTGCTTTAAGGGCTTTTTTAAGACAAGATCCTAATGTTATTATGGTTGGAGAAATTCGAGATTCAGAAACTGCAGAAGTTGCTACTCATGCTGCTTTAACAGGTCATTTAGTTTTATCAACATTGCACACAAATGATGCTCCTACTGCTATTCCAAGATTGGTTGAGTTGGGAGTTCCTCATTATCTTGTAGCAGATAGCGTTATTTTGCTTATGGCGCAAAGACTTGTAAGAAAAATTTGTCTTAGTTGTATTGTCTCAGAAGAAATGACCACTTATCATAAACAAATTATAGTTGAACAATTAAGATCTTTGAGAATAAAAGAAGAAGAGATTTTAGAATATGAAAAGAATCTTCCTCCTACAATTTATAAGGGAAAAGGATGTCAAGTTTGCGGAAACAGTGGTTATTTAGGCAGAATAGGTATTTTTGAGATGATGCTTATTGATGATGAATTAAGGTATTTAATTGCTAGTAAAGATTTTAACTTAGAAAAAATCAAAGAGATATCTAGGAAAAATGCGCGTGATTAGAGAATAAAAATTTCAAAATGGCTATTTACCGTTATAAAGCTTATGATTCAACCGGTAAACTTCAGATAGGCAATTTGTATGTTTCAGATCAAGAAGAAGCTTTAGCTTTTTTGACTAGAAATAATTTAACTCCTATTGAAGTTAAAATTTTGCCTAAAAATTTTTTAATAGATTTATATATTAAGTTTTTCTCTAGGATAAATTATTCAAGCAAGCTTTATATAATAAGAAGTCTTTATCTTATATTAAAATCTGGTTTAACTTTGGATAAAGGTTTGGCTTTTTTAATGAAAGAGGCAAAAGGTGGAGTAAAAGATTTTCTTTTTTATCTTAATTACAATCTTCAAAGAGGAGAACCATTGCATCAAACTTTTTCTTTTTTTCCTCATGTTTTTACTCAAGTAGAGATAGAAACAATTAAAGCTGGAGAGGTGTCTGGTAATTTAGTTAATAATTTGGAGAGATTAGCTGAGAGCTTAGAAAGACAAAGAGAGATAAGGAATGAGATAATTTCTAATTTAATCTATCCTTCTATAGTGCTATTTTTAGCATTTGGTGTTCTTGTTTTGTTGGTTGTTTTTGTTTTGCCTAAAATCAATGTTCTTTTAACTCAATTAACTACGAAACCTCCTTTTTTTACAAGAATACTTATAGGTGTTAGTAATTTTGTAAATAATAATTTATCATTAGTTACTTCTTTTTTTCTAATTTTATTGGTTATTCTTATAATTTTAATATCTTTAAAATCAACAAGACAAAGAATTATTAATTTTTTAATGAAAGCGCCGTTTTTTTCAAAACTTTATATGGCTTTAGGATTATCTGAGTCTTTTTTTATTTTAAGATCGCTTCTTGCGGCTGGTCTTAATTTAACTCAGGCTTTAAAATTAACAGCCCAAGCAACATTTCATCCTTTTTTAAGACAAGCCTTTTATAATATTGAAAATCAAATTAGAACAGGTAAAAATTTTGGAGAAGCGGTTAGTTTGCAAGAAAAAATACCTGTTTTTGTATCAAGTATTTTAAGCGTCGCTTCAGAAGCGGGATTTTTAGAAGAAACTCTTAAAGTCCTTGAGCATTTTTATATGGAGGAATTTAGAACAAGAGTTAGAAACTTTCTTAATTTGCTTCAGCCTATGCTTTTAATTTTCGTTGGTGTTCTTGTAGGTTTTGTAGCAGTAGCAGTTTTAGTGCCAATTTATCAACAGGTTTCACAGCAACTTCAATTAGAAGGTCGAGGACAAATACCAGGTCAAATCAGATGAATCTTTATCCAGAATCTGTTCCTTCTAAAACCCAAATAGATTATTTTTTAGATAATTTTAATAAATTTTTAAAAAATAAGAAAAAAATTTGGTTGATAGGCAGAGTAATGACCATTAGAGAGCATGGCAAAATTTCTTTTATCAAACTACAGGATTTTTATGGTCAAGTTCAAATTGTTTTAAAAGATGAAAGCTTGAAAGATTATTCCAATTGCTTATCCTCTATTAAAATAGGAGATTTTGTTGGTTTTTATGGGAAGGCTTTTTTGCCCCAAAGCAAAGAAAAAAGTTTAATGGCAGAGAAATGGATTTTAGCAGCTAAATCTGTTAAAAATTTTCCAAGGGAATATTACAAGATTAAAGATGAAGAACTTTTAACAAGAGAACCATATTTAAAAACAATTTTTTATCCTGAAGAAAAACAAACTTTTTATTTAAGATATGTATTAATTCAAGAATTAAGACAAATTTTGTGGAAAGAAGGTTTTTTAGAGGTAGAAACACCAATTTTACAGAGTCATTACGGTGGAGCATTGGCAAATCCATTTATTACTTATCTTCAGGCAATTAAAGAACCTTTATATTTAAGAATAGCTCCTGAAATATATCTCAAAAAAATGTTAGTTGGTGGTTTTGAGAAAATTTTTGAGATTGGTAAAAATTTTAGAAATGAAGGAATTGATAGGGAACATAATCCTGAGTTTACAATGATGGAACTTTATTGGGCATATCAAAATAGAGAAGGATTAATGAAATTTACAGAGAAACTTATTAAAAATTTAATTAAAAGATATAATCAGCTAACAGGAAAAAAAGGATTAAAAATTGAATTTCAAAATTTAAAAATTGACTTATCTAAAAAATGGCAAATTTATAAATATGTTTCTTTAATAAAAGAGAAGACAGGTTTGGATTATTTTAAAAATAGTCTTGAGGAGTTTTTGAATTTTGCTAAAGACAATAGTATAGAATTTAATCCCAAAATAATTACTAAAGGTAAAATTGTAGATGAGATATTTAAAAAGTTAATTAGACCAAAACTCATATCCCCATGTTTTTTAATTGATCATCCAAGAGATATTTCTCCCTTAGCCAAATCTCATCCTGATGATCCTCGTTTAACTTTAAGGTTCCAAATTTATTTAGCTGGTTTTGAAATTGCTAATGCTTTTAGTGAGTTAAATGATCCAGTAGATCAAAAAGAAAGATTTTTAGAATCACAAAAAGAATTAGAAAAAGGAGATGTTGAAGCTCATCCTTTTGATGAAAGTTTTATTTCTGCCTTAGAATATGGGATGCCGCCAACCGCTGGATTGGGTATAGGACTTGATAGATTATTTACTATAATATTAAATAAAAGGTCAATTCAAGATGTAATTTATTTTCCTTTTGTAAGAAGAAAAGATAAGTAGCAAATATAAAGTTTTTAAAAAAATAAAAATTAATGAATTCAGAAGAAGTAAGAAAATTATTTCTAGATTTTTTTAAAGAAAGAGGACATAAAATAGTTCCTTCTTCTTCTCTTGTACCACTTGATGATTTTTCTGTTCTTTTGACAACTGCTGGTATGCAACAATTTAAGAAATATTATACTAGAGAGAAAAATCCTGATTTAGACTTTAGTAGCCAAAGAGTTGCTTCTGTTCAAAAATGTTTTAGGACAACGGATATTGAAGAAATAGGAGATGAAACTCATTTAACATTTTTTGAAATGTTAGGGAATTTTTCATTTGGTCCTGTTAAAAATGATGATCCTTCTGATTTTACAACAGGAGGTTATTTTAAAAAAGCATCTATTTATTGGGCTTATGAATTTTTGCAAAGATTAAATCTTAAGATAGATTTTGTGACTGTCTTTAAAGGTGAAAGAGAAATAGGTTTTGACAAAGAAAGTTATGATACTTGGCTTGAAATTGGTATAAAACCCGAAAATATTTTACAAAGAGGCAGGGAAGACAATTTTTGGGGTCCAACCGGCGATGAAGGTCCGTGTGGACCAACTACAGAAATATATATAGATGGTGTTGAAATTTGGAATTTGGTTTTTAACGAGTATTATCAAGATAAAAATGGCAAAATTTCAAAACTTAAATATCCTGGAGTAGATACAGGTATGGGTTTTGAAAGGTTAATGAAGGCTGTTCAAAACTCTAAAAATATCTTTGAAACTGATATTTTTAAAGATTTTTTTGATTATTTAAATAATGTTTCAAAGGTTGAAGATATAAGGAAAAAAAGAATTGTCATTGATCATCTAAGAGGAGCGGTTTTTTTAGTAGCTGATGGTCTTTACCCAAGCAATTTGGAAAGGGGGTATGTTTTAAGAAGAATTTTAAGAAGATTAACTTTGAATTTTAAATTTTTAAATTTAAATTTAGAAAATTTAGAAAATTTAATAACTTTGCTTATTGAAAAATATAAAGATTTTTATCCAGAAATAAAAAATTTTGTTAAAATAAGAAAAGTAATTTTTGAAGAGATATCCTTATTTGAAAAAACTTTAAAATTAGGAATGAAAGAGTTTTATAAACAAATAAAAGGAGATGAAGACGAAGAAAAAATAGCAGAAAAATTATTTTTGCTTTATACCTCTTATGGCCTTCCTCTTGAAATTTCAAAAGAAATCTTAAAAGAAAACAATATGGTTTGGACACAAAGGTCGCAAGCTAAATTC
>JAPYXA010000040.1 GCA_028276075.1 Minisyncoccota bacterium | reverse complement strand
TATAAAAAAATTGATGGTTTTAAAGACTTAGAAAAACTTCCTATTATAGATAAAAACTCATATCTTCGTCAATATCCATATCAAGAACTTTATCCAAATAAAAATTTAAATCTTAAGACAATTTCTGCTACTTCGGGTTCCACTGGTGAGCCCTTTTATTTTATTCGGGGAGAAAATTTAGATGAACAAGGGTTATATGTATTAGAATTAGCATTTCTAAATCAATGGGATATTGAAAAATTGGATACTTTAATTGTTTTAGGGTTTGGTTTAGGAATATGGATAGGAGGTTTGCACAATTATTATATTTACTATAATCTTAGTGGTAAATATAAAATAACCACAGCTCCGGTAGGTACTAATAAAGAGTTAATTTTGAAAACAATTAAAAAATTGCATCAATTTTACGATCAATTAATATTAGTTGGATATCCACCATTTATAAAAGACTTAGGAGACGAGGCCCAAAATTACAACATTGATTTTAAAAAAATTAAATTAAGAATATTAAACGCTGCAGAAGGTTTTTCTGAGGAATTTAGAAATTATATTGCAAAAACTTATAGACTTGAAAATATTGTTAATGATAATATTAACATTTATGGGACTGTTGAGTTAGGAACAATGGCGCACGAGACCGCTTTTGCTAATTTAATAAGAAGAATCGCTGTGGAAAAAGATAAAGTTTTTAAAGCAATTTTTCCTGAAGCAAATAGAATTCCTACTTTAGTCCAATATCATCCTTATATTGTTTATTTTGAAGAAAAAGAAGGAAATATAATTGCTAGTGGTTATGGAGAATCTATTCCTTTGATTAGATATAGTTTTACAGACAGGGGAGGGGTGATTAAATTTGATGAAATGATTAAAAAATTAAAATCAGTAGGAGTAGATATTTTTGAAGAAGCTGAGAAATGGAAAATCAAAGATAAGATATTAAGACTGCCCTTTGTGTATGTTTATGAAAGATCAGATTTTGCAGTTTCTTTGGTTGGAATTTTAATCTACCCCGAATATATCAAAAATGCTTTAATAAAAAAAGCTTTACAAAAATATCTTACTGGAAAATTTTCGATGTTAGTTGAGTATGATAAAAAAATGAATCAAAAGTTAGTAGTTCATATAGAACTTAAAAATAACATAAAATCTAATAAAAAAATTGAAGATTTAGCCAAGAAAGAAATTATAAATTCTCTTTTAAAAAATTCAACAGAATATAACCATTTATACTCCACAGCTTCTGAAAAGTACAAAAAACAACTCGAACCAGAAGTTATGCTGCATCCCTATGAAGATCCAACTTATTTTAAACCCGGTATCAAACAAAAATGGACAATAAAATCAAACCCATAATTTTAGATGCTAAGAAAGTTGATGTTAGAAAAATAAAGAAACTATATAAACCTACAACCATAATTGATTCTTATAAACAACAATTAGAAGATTATTTTTTAATCAAAAATCCTAAATATAAATTTATTAAAGATTATAAAGACGATTTTGAAATTTTTTTAAAGAAATTTTTAAAAAATAAATCATTAAAAGAGAGTGGTAAATGGGTATATTTTCCTTGGAATAAAAAAGTTATCCATTGTTTAGATGAAAAATTATTATGTGAAACTAGAACTGCCAGGAATGTTTATTTAATTACTAAAGAGGAACAGATTAAATTTTATAAGTCAAAGATAGGTATTGCTGGATTAAGTGTAGGAAGTCATATAGCTTTAACTATTTCAATGATGGGAGGAGCAAAGTATATGAAATTAGCAGACAACGATGTTATTTCTTTATCTAATTTAAATAGAATAAGATACCCCTTAGAGTCTATAGGAGAAAATAAAGCTGTATATTGTGCTAAACAAATTTATGGAATTAATCCTTACGCAGATTTAAAAATATACAGGGAAGGTATTACTGAAAAAAATATTGATGAATTTTTAATAAAACCTAAAATAGATATTTTAATAGAAGAGATGGACAATCTTTATTTAAAAATAAAAATAAGAGAATTAGCAAAAAAATATAAAATTCCTGTTATTATGGCAACGGATCATGATAATAATATTTTAATTGATGTAGAACGTTTTGATCTTGAGCCAAACCGTCCTATTTTGTATGGCCTCTTAGGAAATTTAACCTCTGAAAATTTTAAAAATATACCACCTCAATATTTAGTAAAGCTTACATCGAAGATAGCCGGGGAAAAATTTGCTACCCCAAGAATGTTAAAATCTTTATTAGAAGTGGGGAAAACAATTTATTCCTGGCCGCAGTTAGGAAATGCGGCTACTTTGTGTGGTGCTGTTGCTGCTTATTTAGCTAAAGAGATAATTTTAAAAAATAAGGAGATCAAAAGTTGCAGAGTTTTAATAAATATAGAGAAATTTTTTGGCATTAAATATAATAAAGAAGAAGTTAAAATTTTATTAAAACAATTTTCAAAAAATGATAAATAAAGAAGAAATTTATCAAATAATAAAAGCAGGAGTCCAAGCTCCTTCAGGAAGCAATTCTCAGCCTTGGAAATTTATTGTTAAAGATAATATAATCAAGGTTATAGCTTTACCAGAAAAAGATCACCCTATTTTGAATTTTAAAAACAGAGGTACCTGGATAGCACACGGTGCTTTATTAGAGAATATAGAAATTGCTGCTAAAAATTTAGGTATCAAATTGAAGTATAAAATTTTTCCTTATAAAGAGAATCCTAATCTTACTTTTGAAATTATCTTAGAAAAATTAGGTATTAAAGATGAAGATAATCTATACGAAGTTATTTATAAAAGATCATCAAATAGAAAAAAATTTTCAAATCAAAATTTAAAACTTGAGGAAAAAGAATTTTTGTTTAAAGAGGTCCAAAATTATTCTAATTTAATTTTAAAAACTATTGAGGGAGAAAAAGAAATCTTAGAAATAGCCAAAAATTTAGCCTGCGATGTTTATTTAAATTTAAGTAACGAAGAATTATATAAATTGTTTGTTAAAGAAATAATTTGGGATGAAAAAGAAGAAAAGATAAGAGAAGGTAGAGGTCTCTATATAAAAACAATGGAACTAAAACCTCAAGCTGAAAAATTTATGAAGTTATTAAAGAAAAGATTTTTTATAAATTTGTTTAGAAAATTAGGAATGTTGAAGGCTATTTATAAAGACACAGCAAAAACTTACTCTTCTTGTGGACTTTACGGAGCCATTTTGGTAAAAGATAATGATACAGATTTTATATACGCAGGTAAATTATTGGAAAATATTTGGTTAAGAGCAACAAAATTAAATTTAGGTTTTCATCTGATAACTGGTATTCCGTTTTTATGGCAAGGTGTAAATTTCGGTAATTTAGATATTTTTAATGAAAAAGAGAAAGAAATAATCAATACTACTTACAAAAAATTAGAAGGAATTTTCGAAAGTGAAGATTCAATAATAGCACTAACATTTAGATTAGGTTATTCCGAACCACCTTCAGCAAAATCTTTTAAAACCGAACCAGATATTCAATTTATTTAAATGCAAAAAATATTTTTTAAAAAAATAATCCCAGAGCCTCAAGAAATTATTTTTACCAAACAAAAAGGATTTGAAATTGTTTTTTTAAACTTTTTAATTTAAAATTAATTTGATTATCAAAAAATGATATTACCTATTTTTATTTTATTAGGAATATCAATCACGGGAATTGCCATTTTAGGTTTTATTGTCTATTCTAATAATACTAAAAGTGTAACTAATAAAGCTTTCTTATTTGTAGCTTTATCAACTATTTTATTCGGAATTTTTAATTTTTTATATCACCAACCTGGTTTAAATAATTTAGCACTATGGTTTTTAAGAATACACATGTTTTTTGCTATTTGGCACGCTTTTTCCATGTTTTATCTATATTATGTTTTTCCTAGGGAATCTGTTTTTTATTCTAAATTTTTTAAATTCTTTTTAGTTCCTTGGGTTGTTTTTGTAAGTATTTTAACCTTAACTCCTTTGGTTTTTGAAAGAATAATATCTTTTAAGCCCGATGGAACAATTGAAGAAGTAAAAACTAATTTCGGTATTGCCTTTTTTGGGATAACAGTTACATTTTTTCTCTTAAGTTTTTTTGTTGGTTTTATTCAAAAAATTTATCAAACTAAAGATAAATTATTAAGATTTCAATATATCTTAATTTTTTTAGGAGCTTTTATCACTTTTGGTTTACATATATACTTTAATTTTGTTTTGCCTAATTTTAATAATAATACGAAATACACTAATTTGGCAGCGTTATATTCTTTTCCTTTTATTTTGTTTACTGCACTTGCTATTTTTAGATATAGATTTTTAGGTATAAGAGTCATACTTACAGATTTATTTATTTTGATTCTTCTTGTATTATCCACTATTCAAATGTTATCAGCAGTAAGTTTTATAGAAATAATTTTAAGATTATTGATTCTTATTTTAATTCTAATATTTGGCGTGATTACTATAAGATCTATAAGAAAAGAGATTGAATATCGAGAAAAACTTGAAGAACTTAATAAACTTAAATCCGAATTTCTTTCTTTCGCATCGCATCAGGTAAAGGCGCCAATGGCAGTGGTAAAAGGGTATGCAGAATTGATTGTTGATGGTATTGAAAATGTGCCTGAGCAAGCTAAAGATTTTGCTAGAAAAATTAAAGAAAGTGTTGATAATTTACTAGTTTTGATTGATGAATTTATGGATTATAGAAAGATTGAAGAAGGCAAGATGGAAATGGAATTTGAGGAAGTTGAAATAGTTTCTTTTGTAAGAAAAATAGCAGAAAATGCCAGGTTATTAGCTGAAAAAAAGAATTTAAAGTTAATATTTGAGAATTCTTTGGTTGAAGGTTATGTTGAGGTTGATAAAATAAGGTTTTCGCAAGTTATTCAAAATCTTATTGATAATGCTATTAAATATACAAATGTTGGTTTCGTAAAAATAAGTGTTGATAAAAAACAAAACAGCGCAGTTATTTGCGTTAGTGATTCAGGTTTGGGTATGTCAAAAGAACTTCAAACTAAATTATTTGGTCAGTTTGTTAGAGATCCATCGATTAAAAAAGAAATCCGCGGGACTGGCTTAGGGCTGTACATCGCTAAATATATTGTCGAAGCGCATAAAGGTAAGATTTGGGCAGAATCGGAAGGTGAGGGA
>JAPYXA010000039.1 GCA_028276075.1 Minisyncoccota bacterium | reverse complement strand
TGAGAAGGCTATATATTAGAGGCTTTTAAGGATCCCAAAAGAGGTATCTTAGCTTCTGTAATTATAACTGAGGGTGAAGTAAAAAATGGAGATATTTTGGTAACAAAAAGTGCTTTTTGTAAAATTAAAATTTTTGAAGATGATTTAGGGAATAAATTGGATAAAGCCTATCCTTCTAAGCCTGTCTTAATTGGTAATTTTAATAATTTACCTTTAGTAGGTGAAAGTTTTAAATTATCAGAAGAGAAAGATATTTTAAAAATTCAAGAGCGTTTAAAAGAAGAAGAAAATTATCTTATTAAAAAATTTATATTTTCAGGTGATCAATCTCAGGCGGATTATTTATTAATTATCAAAGCCGATAATATAGGAAGTTTAGAAGCTTTAGTGTCAGTATTTAAAAAAATATCTGAAAAAAATAATCTTAACTTAAAAGTTGTAAAAGCTGATATAGGCCCTGTGACTTTTGAGGATATAAAACTGGCAAAAGATTTAGATGCTTTTTTGATAAGTTTTAATTTAAGGAATTCAAAACAAATTTTAGAGGAGATCAAAAATTTAAATTTAGATAAAAAATTTTTTGAATCAAAGATTATTTATCAAATAGAAGAAGATTTCGTTAATTTTATAAATAAAAAACAAGAGTCTGAGAATTTGAAAGGGGAGCTTGAAGTTCTTGCAGTTTTTAGCCAAACTAAAGGCAAAAAAACAATTGGAGGAAGAGTTATAAAAGGAAAATTAAATTTAAATCAAAAAGTTGCTATATATAGAAACCAGGAGGTGGTTGGATATGGCAAAATTATTAGTTTAGAAAAAAATAAAAATCCAACAAAAGAAATAAACGAACAAGAATTGGGAGGACTAATTATAGAAACTCATACAGAAATTAAAGAAGCTGATATAATAAGAAGTGTTTAAGATAAGTCAATAATTAAATTTGAAAATGAATGAGAAAGAAGCAAAAGAAAGAATCGAAAAATTAAAAAAGATTATTAATGAGGCTCGTTATGCTTATCATGTTTTAAATCAAGATCTTTATCCTCCGGAAGTTTTAGATTCTTTAAAAAAAGAACTTTTTGATTTAGAACAAAAATTTCCTCAATTTATTACTCCTGATTCTCCAACTCAAAGAATAGCAGGCCAGCCACTTAAGGAATTTAAAAAGGTAAGGCATAAGGTGCCCATGCTTTCTTTCAATGATGCTTTTTCTTTACAAGATTTAAAAAATTGGGAAGAAAGAAATTTAAGAATTATTTACCCATATAAATCTAAATCTAAAAGTATAGAGAATATATTTGAGTATTTTTGTGAACTTAAAATTGATGGTTTGGCAATAAAGTTAGTTTATGAAAATGGTTTTTTATCTTTGGCAGCTACAAGAGGTGATGGTTATTTAGGAGAAGATGTAACTTTAAATGTTAAAACTATTGAAGCAATACCACTGTCTTTACTTGAAATTGATAAAATAATTGAAAATTTAAAGAAAGAAAATTTAGAGGAAACAATAAAATATTTCAAAAATGGATATCCAAAAGAAATTGAAGTTCGTGGAGAAGTTTTTATGCATTTAAGTGATTTTGAAAAATTAAACGAGGAAAGAAAAAGAAATAATGAGACTCTTTTTGCTAATCCTCGTAATGCAGCTAGTGGTTCTTTAAGACAACTTGATCCTCAAATTACGGCTTTAAGAAAATTGGATTCTTTTTGCTATGCGTTAATTACAGATTTAGGTCAAACTACTCACGAACAGGAACATAGAATTTTAAAAGCTTTGGGTTTTAAGACAAATCCTAATACTAAGGTGGCTTTTAATTTAAAAGAAGTTGCTGAGTTTAGGGAATATTGGCAAAAACATAGAAATGAGTTAACTTATGAAATTGATGGCATAGTGGTTACCATAAATAATAATGAATTGTATAGGAATTTGGGGATAGTAGGTAAAGCTCCAAGAGGAGCAATAGCTTTTAAATTCTCACCAAAAGAAAATGTAAGCATAGTAGAAGATGTTATTTTTCAGGTTGGAAGAACAGGAATTTTAACTCCAGTAGCTATTCTTAAACCAGTGGAAATCGGTGGGGTTGTTGTCTCCAAAGCTTCTCTTCATAATGAAGATGAAATTAAAAGATTAGATGTAAAAATAGGGGATACTGTAGTTGTTATAAGATCAGGAGATGTTATCCCGCAAGTTGAAAGGGTTGTTAAAGAGTTAAGGTCTGGAAGAGAAAAGGATATAATTTTTCCTTCAAATTGTCCTAATTGTCAGGGAAAAGTTATAAAAGATGGAGTTTATTATAGATGTTCTAATCCAAATTGTTTTGCTTTAAAGAAGGAAAAAATTAGACATTTTGTTTCAAAAGAAGCTTTTGATATCAGAGGTTTAGGAGATAAGATTATTGAAAAATTGATGGAAAATAAGTTAATTGAGGATGCTGCTGATTTATTTTATTTAAAAGAAGGAGATTTAAGAAATATTTATGGCTTTGACATCTTATCAGAAAGGAATTTGTTGACATCTATTTCAAGTAGGAAAAAAATTAATTTAGCAAGATTTATTTATTCTTTGGGGATTTTACAAATAGGGGTAGAAAATGCTAAAATACTTTCAGATTTTATTTCTGCTAAATTTGAGATTAAAAAACCGACTGATTTAATTAAGGCAACTTTTAATTTAAGATCTGTAGATTATGCAAATATTTATGGATTTGGTGAAAAAATAGCAGAATCAATTGATGCTTGGTTTAAAGATAAAAATAATTTAAATTTTTTAGAAAAGTTAGAAAGAGCAGGAGTGGAAATTGTCGAAGAAAAAAGAGGCGGTAAATTCCAAAATGAAGTTTTTGCTTTTACCGGAGAATTATCTAAGTATTCAAGACCAGAAGCTAAAAGGATAGTAGAGGAAATGGGTGCTCAGACAGCTGATTCTGTTTCTTCTAAGGTTACTATCTTAGTAGTTGGTAAAAATCCTGGCTCCAAACTGGAGAAAGCAAAAAAATTAGGGATTAAGATTATGACAGAAGACGAGTTTTATAAACAAATAAGTTAATTATTCACTTCTTAATTAATTTCAATTACTTCATACTCGTTTTCATTTTTTGCTCCAATATTTAACTCTATTGCTCTTTTTATCTGCGGTATTTGCCAGGGATTAAATTTATAAAGAGAATTTCCTTTAAAAGATTGGATAATTTTTATTCCTTCTACGTCAATAGCAATTCTGTCACTAGAAGCTAATATTAAATTAGGAGTTTTGATCTCTCCTTCTTGTGGTCCTTTACTTATAAAACATTTTCTAGCATCCATAATTATTAAATTTGGAGTAAAAAGAGTATTTAGTTCTGCTATTTTCTCTTGAATGAAAGATAGATGAAGGCTTATTCTTTCTATGGGTTTCATAAAACCAACTGCTAATTTTAAGGAACCTGTAAATTGGGCATATTTATGAGTTTTAAGACAGGGTAGGAGAACGATTTTATCTGGTTTTTCAATAATTTCTGTGATCGAGACGTTTTTAAGGTATTTCCCATTTTTTATTTCTTTTTGTATCCAATTAAACTCTTCAAAAACATAAATACGTGCAGGTTTTTTTGAATTTAGAATATTAAAAACCCCTACTTTTTCTAGTACTTTTTTAGTGTTGGTTGTCATTGTGGAGCTTTCACCAATCATTACCAATTTTGGTTGTGCATCATAAATAATATCTACCACGGTTTTTAAAAAATCAATATCGGTAGAAGCTGGCGGAGGATCTGCTGTATTGAAATTAGGTTTGATTAAAACAACATCTCCTTTTTTTATAAATTTATCAAGAGGAGCTATAGCTTCTATGGCTTTATATAAAGCATCTTTAAGGTTTTCTTTTACCAAAACCTTTGATACTTTTCCCATAAAATCTATTTTAACTAAAAATTTTAAAATATAAAAATTTGGACTTTTTATGGATTTTGTGCTAAGATTAAAGAGTCGAAATTAAAAAATTCATTAAAATGAAAGAATATAGTATAAAAAGAAAAAATATTTTATCTTTGAAAATAGGGGTTGTAATTTTATCTCTTTTCGGATTTTTAAATTTTTCTTTATCTTCTTCTTTAAGTCAAAGCGATGCTTTAAATCTTATTAAGATTTTATTAAATCTTACCTCAACTAAAGTTTCCATTTCACCAGTTCAACAGGAACAATATTTGCCCGTTTCTAATACCTCAACTGTTATTCATCCTGTAACTCCTCCAAGTTTATATAAAGACATTTCTCCTGCTTTTAATTTTGGAATTTTTCATTGGGATATGCTTGAGATTTTATCTATTTCTAGAGATGTAAATAAAGTAAATACAACTGATACAGATGTAGTTGCTGTTTTGTCCGTAAAAAGAAAATTTATAGATCCAAGATATCAGAATTGTCTTGATACACCGTCTTTTTATGATCAAAATATGCTATATGATCAAAAAATGCCCTCTGTTGGATATCTTTGTGCTCCTCCTACAGAAAAGACAGAACAATTAAATATAAAGATTTTAAAAGACACAATTTTTCTTCGTTCTTGGACAAAAGAAAGATTTACTTTGAAAGATTTTAAGGTTGGAGATAAAATTGAGGTTTACGGTTTTCAGACAGGAGAAAAAGAAATAGAAGCATTAATAATTAGATTATTAACTGATAAACCTCAAATCTCAAAATATCAACCTGTTCCATCAACTCCTGAGCCTTATAATCCACCTTCTACTTCAAATCTCCCTAATTTTGTAATTACAGCTTTTGATGTTAGAAATAATTCGTTGTATCCTAATTCTTCATATGATGTTTATTTGAAAATCAAAAATACAGGAGGCGATTATAAATCATCAACAAGTGGAGAGGTGGTTAAAGCCGCTATTTTTGTAAATGATATTTTTTTAAATGAGATACCACTTTTTTCTGAAATAAAAAGTGGAGAAGAAAAAGAAATAAAACGAAGCTTTATTAAAAGAAGAATGAACGAATCTTTTTGTAGGGCTTCAAATAATTTAACAACGAGTACAACTGGTTTCCCTGTTCTTGCTATTGATACACTTAAGGTTGTAATAAATTATAGCTTAAAGACTAAACCTGTAATTCCTGAGACAGATTATCAAGATAACGAGGTTAGGATGGATTTCCCTAAAAATATTATTTGTGGAGAGTATTATTCTGAATCTTTAAATTTACCAGATTTTATTAT
>JAPYXA010000097.1 GCA_028276075.1 Minisyncoccota bacterium | reverse complement strand
TTATCAGAAGAAGTACTAAGATTATAATTTGTATCTCCCTCAAAGATTACCCTTATAAATCTAGAATAAATAGCATCCATAGCAGACAATCTAGTGCCATCTGGGTATGCCAAAGGAACGTTTTCTAATCTTGCCCATCCATCTTCTGAAGTAGAAGTAGAATTAATAAGGTCATATCCAAAATAAAATTTTAAAATTTTAGAAGATAAAGGATTATTATCTTTATCTAACAATTGCGCAGATAAATTAACGCTTCCACCATAAATCCCTTCTGCATTTTCAACTATTAATTTAGTATCAATTTTGGCAACAGAAAATTTAAAAAAAACAAAAATTAACAAAATAGCAAATAATTTAAACTTTCTCATCTCTGAGATGTTATTAGTTTTCTAATAAGATTTAATGTTTTAAGATCAACCGTTTCCTTTACGTTTAAACTTGAAATATTAGCGCCTAAATAAATTTCTTTAAGAAATTTCTGCTTAAACTTAATAACTGCTTCTTTGGTTTTTAAGTCAAAAATACCTGTGATTTCTTCTTGATCATATATATCTTTTCCTTGAGATTTTAAAAATATCTGAAGACAGGAAACTGGTTTATCTTTGTCATTTTTGTATTTTTTCATAATTTTTGAATCAGTGTCTCCATATTTTAAGACTTTGTTAAATTTACAATAAGAAGGAATATTTATTTTTTGATTATCTGCGATTAAAGAAGAGTTTTCATTTATTGGCTGTAAAGCAATTTCTTTCTTTAAATTAGATTCAACTGTAGGTGTTTTTATATTTAATTTATTTTCAGGATAGGAATTGATTTCTTTTTTTACTTTTATTTCTTTACTAGATGAAACTTTTGTCCTCCCTGATTTAGCATTTAAAGAAGAAGTAGTTTTTGAAATTTTTGATGATTCTTGCTGCTTAAGATTATTTATTAAAAGAGTAAGCAAATATCTCAAAAGAACCAAATTTAAATCTTCTAAAGTAGATGTACTTTTTCTTATTTCTACATTAGAAATGCCAAAGCCACCTCCACCACCTACACCTCTATAAAAGCTTTGATTGTTTGAAGAAGTATTATTTCCTCCTGTTTGGCTATTTCCTTGATTTGTGGTAGAAGAATTAATTATTAAAAATCTTGCTAAATTATAAACTGAACTTGTATTAATATTAGAGAAACTTCCTCCTACATATAAAGATGATGTTGATAAAGCCATAGTATAAACTGGACCATTAAATGAAGGATTCCAAGAAAGTAAATTTCCATTTAAATCAATTGCAGCTATATAATTTCTTGGTTGAGAAAGTACTTGAGTAAAATGTCCACCAAGATAAATATTTGAATCTAGTAAAAAAATATCTGAAACATAGCCATTTAAATTAAAATCTTGACTAAAAGAGTAATTATTTAAATCAAAATAGGTAAAATAAGATTGTCTTACTGAACCAATTCTATTAAAACTCCCGATAAAAAATATTTTATTATCAAAAATATAAATTTTCTTAATAGGTTTATCAAAATCAAATGTTAAAGGATTAAGTTCTTCTGTTTCTAAATTAAAAACTGCAAAATTTTTTCTTGACTGACCATTAACTTCACTAAAATCCCCTGCTATGTATAAAGATGAAGATGAAATTGCTAAAGAATTTATGGGACCGTTTGTATCAATTAACCAATCTTCTAATTCTTCTGTTTCTAAATTAAAAACTGCAAAATTTTTTCTTGACTGACCATTAACTTCACTAAAATCCCCTGCTATGTATAAAGATGAAGATGAAATTGCTAAAGAATTTATGGGACCGTTTGTATCAATTAAATTTATTATTTGCAAATCCGGAGAAATCTTTAAGACACGATGACCAATTGTTGTAAAATATGGAGGAATAGTTTCTTCATAAGAAATAGCTAAATAAATTTTTGGTGGAGTTATCAAAATATCGTTTATATCAATTTGTGAAAATAAATTTGATGATAAATTTAAAAATTCTTTTAAATTTACGTTAAAATCCAAAGATAAATCTCCGTTTGCTTCAAAAACAGCCAAATTATCAACATCTTTAAATTTAATTGAATCAAAATCGCCACCTACTAACAAAAATTGATTATCTAAAATTAAACTATTAACATTTTCACTTTCTGATAAAAAATGTCTATTTAAAAGATTGCCATTTATATCAAATACAGCTAAATTATTAATTTGATTAAAAAAGCAAGGAGAAGTAAAACTAGAGTCATCTTCACATAAAACAAACAATCCTCCTACATATAAACTAGAACTTGAAATAGCTATTGTATTTATTGCTCCATCTGGATTAGGAGACCAAGAAGTTAAAGAGTTATCTTGCAAATTAAAAGAAGCTAAATTTAGCCTTTGCTCACCTTGGATTTCATTAAACAATCCTCCTACATATAAACTAGAACTTGAAATAGCTATTGTATTTATTGCTCCATCTGGATTAGGAGACCAAGAAGTTAAAGAGTTATCTTGCAAATTAAAAGAAGCTAAATTTAGCCTTTGC
>JAPYXA010000092.1 GCA_028276075.1 Minisyncoccota bacterium | reverse complement strand
TGATAGTCAAAAATTATTTTTTTGTCTTTGATTATTTTAAGGATAAAAGTTTGGCTGGAAAGTAAACCATCATTAGCTAAAGCTCCGTAGAATTTTATTAAATCAGCCATTTTTACTTCTGCTGTTCCTAAAGCCATTGAAAGTCCATAACTTTGCCAATTTTTAAGATAATCCATTCCAACTTTTTTTGCCAATTCAACTACTCTTTCAGGAATAGCCAAATAAAAAACTTTAATAGCAGGAATATTTCTTGACTCTGCTAAGGCTTGCCTTAAAGTTATAGGCCCCTTAAATTTTTTATCAAAATTTTTGGGTCTATAATTACCAAAATTAGTGGGTACGTCAAAAACTATTGTTTTATCTGGATAACCAAGTTCAAATAAAGCTGCATAAGATATTGGCTTGAAAGCTGAACCTGGTTGCCTTAATCTAAAAGGTACATTTACCTGGCCATCAATTGATTCATCAAAAAAATTTTTTGATCCAACTAAAGCTAAAATTTCTCCTGTTTTTGGGTTAATAACCATCATGGCTGCGTTAGATCCTCCATATTTGGTTTTATTTCTTTCTGCTCCATCAATAACTGCCTTTTCTGCTATTTTTTGTAAATCATAATCAAGAGTGGTTATAATTTTAGCATTAACTTCTTCTAAATTTTCATTAGGAAATATTTTTTTTAAGAAAGATATAGTTTCTATAACAAAATGAGGGGCAATCATACCAGCATATTTTAAGTTTGTTATTTTTATTTCTTGTTTAATTGCTTGCTGATATTGTTCTTCTGTTATAATTTTTTCATTTTTTAAGTTTTCCAGAATATAATCCCGTCTTTTTTTTAAACGTTTAATATTTTCTTTACTTGTTGGAGAATAAAGAAGTGGTGCCTTAGGAATAGAAGCCAAAATAGCCATTTCTGATAAGTTTAAATCTTTTAGATTTTTATCAAAATAATATTCAGAAGCTGCTCTTATCCCAATATTTCCTTCCCCATAATAAATTGAGTTTAAATAATATGTCAAGATTTGATTTTTGGAATATTTTTTTTCTAATTTGATTGCTAAAAAAATTTCATTTATCTTTCTTAATATTGTTTTTTCTTTAGATAAAAATAAATTTCTAACTAATTGCTGGGTAATTGTTGATCCACCATATTTTAACTCTTTGTTTATTAAATTTAAATAAATAGATCTTAAGATCCCTTCAAGGCTAAATCCTTTATGTTTATAAAAATTTTTATCTTCAGCTATTAAAACTGTTTTAATTAAAAGAGGAGGAATATCCTCAAAGTTAACCCAAGATCTTCTTAGACCAATTTTAGCTAACAAAATTTCCCCAGTTCTGTCGTATAGTTCAATACCGCCGCTTGTAATTTTTTCTCCTATTAAATTTACATCAGGTAGATAAATATTTTGGATAGTAATAAGAAATATAAAAAAGCTAAAAAAAAGAAAAACAAAGACCAAGAAATATTTTAAAAACTTTATTTTCATTATTATAATATTAATTATAAATGGAAAAAGAGTTTGAAGAATTTCAATCAGATAGTGAAAGAATAGCGAAAGAATTGGCTAGCGCTTTAAATTTACCTTATTTTAATCTTCAGTTTTTTAGGCCAGAAATAGAGGCATTGGATAAAGTCCCAATAGATTGGGCTAAAAAAACTAAATCTATACCAATAAAAATTAATAATAAAGATATTCTTTTAGGAGTAGTTGACCCTTATAATCAAAATTTTAAAGATTTGAAAGAGGATTTAGAAAAAAAAGGATTTAAAGTTAAAACAGCTATTATTTCAGACGAAAGTTTTCAAACAGGACTAAGGGAATACAATTTTTTACCAGATAAAAAAATAAGCTATTTGTCAATCTTTGAAATTAATTCTGAAATACTTAACTACATTAAAAATAAAGTTAATACAAAAGAAGAGTTATCTTTATCTTTGTCTCAACTTTCTTTATCTGATCCTTTTTTAATTTTAGACTATGTTTTTGGTGGAGCAATTAAATTTGATTCTTCTGATATTCATTTTGAACCTTATGAGGACAAAGTTTTTGTTCGCTTTAGAATAGACGGAATATTGTATGATATTTTTAGCTTTCCTTTAAATATTTACCCTTTGCTTAAAAATAGAATTAAAATTTTATCTGGCATGAAAATAAATGTTTATAACAAACCTCAGGACGGAAGATTTTCTTTAAACTACGAAGGGCAAAAAATAGATATAAGAGTTTCCTCTGTTCCGTCTACAAAAGATGAATCTATTGTTTGTAGAATATTAAAATTAAGTTCAGTAACTGTAGAACTCGAATCTCTGGGATTAAGGGAAGATGATTTAAAAATTTTAAATCAAGCAATTTATTCGCCTAATGGTTTAATCTTAAACACAGGTCCAACTGGTTCTGGTAAAACAACTACTTTATATTCAGTTTTAATTAAAATAAAAAAACCAGAATTAAAAATTTTAACCATAGAAGATCCTGTTGAATATAAAATAGAAGGTATAAGTCAAAGCCAGGTTAATGAAGAAAGCGGCTTTACTTTTTCTAACGCTTTAAGGTCTTTTTTAAGACATGATCCAGATATTATTTTGGTT
>JAPYXA010000071.1 GCA_028276075.1 Minisyncoccota bacterium | reverse complement strand
TACCATTTTAGAAATTCATCTAAAAATTTTGTTGAAGGAGTTATTCCTTTTTCAGAACTTATTGCCCACCAAGGTTCATAAACTAATAAAATTTTTTTATAATTTTGGGGTTTAATAACCTTAAGATAGTTTTCTAAATTTTTTTGAGTTTCTTTTCTAACAGAAGAAAAATCTTTAGATGGTTTGTAAGAATTTTCACTAAAAAAAATTAATAATTTTAGGTTTTTATCCTGAAGACCTTTTAACTTATTTTTAACTATTTCTGTGTTTTCTCCTAATTTAAATCTTTCAGAATGACCTATCAATACAAAATAAGCTTTATTTACTAATTCAAAATCATATACAACTTCCCCAGTTTGTGGCTTGTCAGTAAGGATTGATAAATTTTGGAGGCCTATTTTAAATTTTGATTTATGTAAAATTTTATAAGTGCTCAAGTAGAAATATGGATTAATTGCAAGCCAAAAATATGTATTTAATTTTTTTAAATTTTTTATTAAGATTAAATATTCTTTTACACTTTTTAGATAGCTTTTAAAATTTAAAACATAAATCATTGTATTTTAAAATTTTTGATTGTTGATTTGCTTTTCTTCTATTATAACTAATAATTTAAATTTTAAAAAAGTTTAAGTTATTAAAAATTATTGATTGTTTAAAGAAATTTGCTTAAAATGTGATTTTAATATAAAATGGTCAAAGCTATTACTTCCTTTGTTCCATTTCTTTTTAAAGTTTCTGCACATTCTTTAAGTGTTGCTCCAGTTGTTTTAATATCATCAACTAAAATTACTTTTAAGGGTGGTTTATTTTTTACATCAAAAGCTTGTTTTAGATTAGATAATCTTTGTTTATAATTTAATTGGCTTTGATCGAGGGTGTCTTTTAATTTAATTAAACTGTTGGATAAAGGTAGGTTAGTTATAAGAGAAATAGAATATGCTAAAACTTCAGCTTGATTAAAACCTCTTTTTAGTAAAGATTTTTTTGTCAAAGGGACTGGTACTAAATAAAAATCTTTTAAATTAGAATAAAAACTTGAATTTTTTAATTGTTTAGCTATAAAATAGGCTAGGTCATTAAATATTTCGTAAGATTGATTTTTTGCTGTTAAAACTATATTTCTAATTTTTTCGTTTTCATAATTTGAAAAACTTATCAGAAATTTTATAGTAGAGTTTTTATGGCAAGTTTTAAGTTCTTTGGAAATTAATTTAGAACATTTAAAACAAAGCACTTTTAAATAAAAGTGATTGTCTTTAAGACAATTTGTGCAAATGTAGCTATTTTCGTTTTTGTTTAAACACAATAAACAAAATTTAGGTGATAAAACTATTTTTATTAAATGATATAATTTAAATATGGCTTTATTTAGTTTTAGTAAGAAAATCTTAGGAATTGACATTGGTTCTGTTAATACTAAAATTGTTGAAGTTGTTAAAAATAAAAATGATTTTGAAGTGGTAAACTTTGGTATTATTCCTATTGTTAATTTTAAAGAAATAGTTTCTTATTCTTATATTTTAGAAGAAAATTTAGCTGCTATTATAAGCGAGTTTTTAAAGAAAGCTAAAGTTAGTACGCGAGAAGTTATTTTTAAATTCCCGAAATTCCAGAAAGAAGCATTCCTCAGGTTGTTAAATTCGAGGCTCAAAAACAAATACCACTTTCTATTGAAGAAGTTGATATTGACTATAGATATGTTAAGTTTGAAAACGAAAATCAGGTTAATCAATGGTTAGTTTGTTTAGTGGCTACTCCAAAGGACTATATAAAAAAAATTCAAACAATTTCCTATTTGTCTAAGCTTAAATTTGTAGGTTATTCACCAGAATATTTTAATTTTGAAACGTATTTCGTGAATAAAGGAGGAAGTTATGTAGTTGTGGATTTGGGTCATGCTTATAGTTTGCTTTGTTTAATAAAAGACCAAAAACTTATTTATGCGACAAAACTTAGAGTTAGAGGATATGATTTCTTAGACTCAGTTATTAGGGTAACAGGGTTAAACGAAGAAGGAGCTTTGGATTTGCTTTATAAAAAGGGTTTTTATTTTTTACCTGAAGAGAGAGAACTTTATGGGTTGGCTAATAATTTTTTAGATAACCTTTCAAGAACAATTTTAGAAGAAGTACAGAAACTTGAGAATAGTTTTTTTTTAAAGATTGATAAAGTTTATTGGACAGGAGGTTTAAGTATTTTAACAGGATTTAAGGAAGCTATGTTTAAAAGATTTAATAGACATAAACAGGAGATACTTACTCCTTTTGAAATTTTTAAAGGAAGCAAGTTTCAAAATTTAGGCGAGAAGTCAACTATTTTTCTTCATAGCTTGGGGATAATTTACAATAAAATATAGTTTAAAATATAAAATAAGATTTTTTAAAAAGAAGATTTTTTTTTAAAAATTAAAGATTTTTATAATATAATTTAAAAATAAACAATTTATAAATGGATAAAATAAAGGATTATTTACCCATAGGCCTTTTACTTCCTTTTATGATGATTTTAGCATTTGAGGGTATGTTAATTTATGGAGGTGGTTTTTATAAACAAAGTTTATCTAATAAAATTTCGAATTTAGAAACAAGTTTAAATTCAAGAGAAGAGGAAAATTTAAATAAGCTTACTAAAAACGAAACTTATTTTGTTTTCTCTCAGGCAGTTAATATAGTTGAAATTTTAAAGGAAAGAAAAGATATAATTAAGATTGTGAATAGATTTAACAGTTTAATGCCTAAATTTTTAAGACTTGATAATTTTACTTTCAATTCTTCTTTAAATACTATTTCTTTCTCTGGATCAGTTCAAGGATGGGATAATTTTTTTAAATTTAAGAATTATTTAACAAGCGAAAACAAGTATTTTAGTGGGAAAATTGAATCAGGGCCAAATTATAATGAGGGAACTGTTAATTTTTCAGCGGTTATTAGTTTAAAACCAGATTTTTATCAATGAATGTTTTAATTAAACTTTTGCCAATCATTTTAATTTCAATTATCTTTTATCTTTTTATTTATAATATTTATCCACTTTTTAAAGATATTATTGCTTTGGAAAAAAAATTTAATCAATTAAGAAATAGAGAAAAGGAGATTGATTCTTTAGAGAATTTTGTTAAAGAATTAGAAAAAAAT
>JAPYXA010000035.1 GCA_028276075.1 Minisyncoccota bacterium | reverse complement strand
ACTCCTGTCTCTTCTTTAAATTCTCTTAAGGCTGTTTCTAAAATATCTTCATTTTCTTTTATTTCTCCTTTTGGAATGCTCCAGGAATTATTATCTTTTTTTTCCCAAAAAGGACCTCCAGGATGAACTAAAAATAGCTCCAAAATTCTCTTTTTTCGAAAGACTAAAATACCAGCGCTTTTTTTCATTATTTTTAAATTTTAAATTATAATTAATTTATGTTAAAGAAAATAACTAAAGCTTTTATAAATAAGATCAAAGAGATAAGAACTAAAACGGCCATTTTAAGACCATCTAGGTTGAAAACAATTGTCCATAAAATAAGAACTAAAAAATAATTTTTATATTAAATTTTTTAAATAACCAATTTATGAATTTAAAAGGAGAAATAAGGAATTTAATTGAAAACTTGATTTCTAATATGGGCTATAAATTGATAGATATAGAAATTGGAAGTGAAAACAATAGATTTGCTTTAATAATTAAAATTGATAAGGAAAATGGTATAACTGTTGAGGATTGTGCAAGAGTTTCCAGATATATAGATCCAATTATTGAAGAGGCTAATTTAATAAAAAGAAGTTGGATATTAATTGTGTCTTCTCCGGGTTCCAATTAAATTTGTTTAAAATAATTAAGATTCATTTAATGAAAGAAGATATAGAAAAAAAGAAAAAATTATTTCAAGAAATTAACAAAGAATTGAAAAAACTATATCCTAAAATAAAAATTGCTTTAAATTTCTCTAATATATGGGAATTATTAGTTGCAGCTATTTTATCAGCTCAAACTACAGATAAAAAAGTAAATGAGATTACTGATAAACTTTTTAAAAAATATAAAACCCTTGAGGATTATGTTAAAGCAGATTTAAAAGAATTTGAAAATAACATAAGAGGTGTAAATTATTATAAAAATAAAGCCAAATTTATTTTAGAAAATGCTAAAATAATAAAAGAAAAATTTAATGGCAAAGTGCCAAACAATATGCAAGATCTTTTAACCTTAAAGGGGGTAGCTAGAAAAACAGCTAATGTAATTTTATCTGTTGGTTTCAATATTTTTGAAGGTATTGTAGTTGATACGCATGTTAAAAGATTGTCTCAAATTTTGAAGTTATCAAATCATAAAGACCCTAACAAAATTGAAAAAGATTTAATGTTAATCATTCCCAAAGGTCCGGATTGGCGCGATTTTCCATTAAGATTGATTCAATACGGAAGAGACTACTGTAAAGCTAAAAGGCATAATCACAATCTTTGTCCATTGACAAAATTGTTTAAATAAAGTTTTTTATGATATAATTTTAAAAATATGATTAATTTACCATTTTTTGAAAGATTAAAAATAAAGGAAAAAGCAGGGAATTGGACAGAAAGAAAAGTTAAAATAGGTCCGATCCTTGCAGCTGTTCTTTATATTTTACCTGGGTCTTTAGGCGGAGTAAGAGCTGATGATTTTGAGAAAAATCTTCCTCCTCAATCAAAAATTGTTGAAGTTTATCAACCACAAGATAAAATTAATCATCAATTTGCTCAACTAGATTTAAGAAAATTAAAAATTGAAGACTTGATAAAAATAGGGGTAACAATTGAAGCAGTTAAAGATTTAGTAAATCAATCTAAAGAGGATAAAGAAGCCGCAAAACAAGCATTAGAATTAACAAGAAAGTTAAATGATGTAGAAGCTATTAGAGATTTTTTTAAAGATAGAGGTGGTTTTTCTATAGATACAAAAAATATAAAAGTTGTAAGCAATAGCTCTGTTTATTATTACTCATCATTAGCAGAATTAACAAAACAAGCCTTAAGTTTGTCTTTAAAACCTTTGGGTATATATCAGGTTGGTTCAGTCCAGGATATTGCAAAAATTTCTAGAGAAAGAAAAGAATTAAGAGAAAATCCAGAAGTGGACCAAACAAAAATTGCCCCTCCTGGTACATTAGAACCTCCTCGTTACGAAGCAAATATAACTATTTTAATAAACTTAGAACAAAAAGACATTGAGAAATCTTTAAAAACTTCATTAGGAGATACTGGGTTTACAAATTATTTAAAATATTTAGAAATTTTTACAGAACTTAGAAAGACAAAAGTTGTTATTATTCTTATATCTGAATTTTTAGATAAACATACAAATCAGAAAATTCAGTTAATTTCTTTTGGAACTCCAATGGAAGTTGAAAAAATGCAAAATCAAATGACAAGATTATATTGGAGGTTTAGGGCAGAAAATTACAAAATGGAAAAAGAAGAGATAAAAATACCACTAGCTATTCTTTCAACATGTGATAATTTATATAAAATATTAAAAGAAGAAGAAGCTCATAAAGAACCTGAAAAACGAGAAAAATCAGAAGTAAACAAACAAGAAGAAAACGTAAGTCGTCCAATTTTGGTTGCTTCCATTGTTGACTTAGAAAAACTTTATTCAAAAGAATAAAATGATTTATTTTGTTCAAAAAGAAGAAGGTAGTTTTAACAAAGGAGATAAGTTAAAAGTTTTTATAAAAAAATATAATCCAAATACAGACGATTTTGAAAATGAATTATTGGACGACTTTGTTCTTGAAAATTTTTCATATGATGAAAATTTGGAGTTATTTATTTTAATAAGCGATTTAAATTTAAATAATTCTATCTTAAAAGAAAAACTTAAAGATGCTGAGCTTCTAATTGTTAAAGAGAAATAAATTTATCTTATTATTTTATTTTTAATTAAAAATAATGAGGCTAATTGAAGATTTAAAAAAAATTTTTCAGGAAGCAGAGAACAAATTTCAAGATGTAAAAAATGATAAAGAATTAGAAGAATTAAGAATTAAATACCTGGGAAGAAAAAGTTATTTAGCTAATTTTCCATCTTTGATAAAAAATTTATCTCTTGAAGAAAAAAAAGAAGTTGGTAAACTTTATAATGATATTAAAAAAAGAATAGAAGAGTTATATAAGCAAGCAAAAAATTTAATTAAAGAGGAGGAAATTAAATTTGACTTTGATGATCCAGGCGAAGAAATTGAACAAGGTAGAAAACATTTAATTAGTCAAACCTTTGAAAAAGTTTCAAAAATATTTTTAGAGATAGGGTTTTCAATTGTTGATTTTAATCAAATAGTTAGCGAAAAAGAAAACTTTGATTATTTAAATATACCAGTGAATCATCCTGCAAGAGATTTATGGGATACTTTATGGATAAAGAATATTAAAAATGAAGAACGATATCTTTTTAGAACTCATACAAGTTGCTTTCAAGTCCCTATAATAAAAAAAATTGGAGTACCCCTAAGAGCGATTGTTTATGGTAAAGTTTTTAGATATGAAGCTACCGACAGAACTCATGATTTTGAATTTTTACAGCTAGATGGTATTTCGGTAAGTGAAGATAGTAATTTAGCTCATTTAAAATATGTAACAAGAAGATTCTTTCAACTTTTTTTTGATAAGGAAATATCAATTAGATTAAGACCTGGATATTTTCCTTTTGTAGAACCAGGCCTTGAAATAGATATTGGTTGTATTTTTTGTAATCAAAAAGGTTGTCAGGTTTGTAAAAAATCGGGTTTTATTGAGGTAGCAGGAGCTGGAATGATTCATTCTTTTGTTTTAAAGTCAGCCGGTATTGATTTTAAAAAATATCAAGGCTATGCTTTTGGATTTGGCTTAGATAGATTAATTATGTTAAAACATGGAATAAATGATATAAGAATTTTACATTCATCAGATTTGAGATTTATTAAACAATTTTGATAGCTATGAAATTTAGAATTAAAGATTTAAAAAATTATATAAGTGGAAATATTGACTTTAATAAGTTAGCTAATTTATTAACACTTAAAAGTTTTGAAACTGTTTACAATAAAGATTTTTTAGAAGTTGATATTTTGCCAAATCGTTATCCTGATAGTTCTTCACTTGTTGGATTGGCAAAAGAAATTGGCATTATTTTAAATAAAAAAATTAAAGAACCCATAATAAAAATTAAAGAAACAAGTAAAAGTAAAAATTATTATTTAAAAATAATAAAAGAGACTGATCAATGTTTTTCTTATTTTGGAAAAATAATTTTAAATATTAAAAACCAAAAATCTCCTCAATGGTTAAGGGAATTTGTAAACTTTTATGGTTTTAATTCTATAAACTTTTTAGTAGATTTGTCAAATTTTGTAATGATTGAATATGGAGCACCACTTCACTTATTTGATTTAGATAAAATTAAAGGAAACGTATATGTAAGAATTTCTAAAAAAGGAGAAAAATTTTTATCTTTAGATGACAAAGTTTATCTTCTTGAAGGAAAAGAAATTGTGATTGCTGATGATGAAAAGATATTAGCCCTTGCTGGTATCAAAGGTTCTAGAACCGCTGAAGTAACCCTTGAAACAAAGAATATCCTAATTGAGGCAGCAGTTTTTGATCCTTACAAGATTTATGAAACTTCTAGGAGATTAGGATTAAAAACCGAAGCTAGTTTTAGATTTGAAAGAAAGGTTTCTCCTTATCTGAGCTTAAAATCTTTAAATAGACTTTGTCAATTAATTGAAAAAAATATGAAAGCTGAGATAACAAAAGGCATTTTTGGTCTTCAGAAAATTGAAAATAAAATTTTAGATTTTGATTTTAAAAAAATAGCAAAGTTATCGGGCATTGAATTAAAAATTAAAGAATTTGAAAACATATTAAAATTGCTATCTATAAAAATCATTAAGAAGAATAAAGATGGTTATTATAAATTAAAAATCCCCCTTGAAAGATTAGACATAGAAAATGAACAGGACTTAGTCGAAGAAATAATAAGAATTTATGGATTAAATAACATTCCTGAAATATATGAGTTTCCCAAAAGAGAGATTACTGCTAGTAAACATATAGATATCAATTTCCATCTAAAAAATATCTTAATTTCTATGGGCATTAACGAAGGCTATAATTATAATTTTTGCTCTGATAAAGATAATGAATATTTTAATTTACCCTCTGAATATAAAGCAGTAGAAGTTTTAAATCCCTTAAGTGAAAATTTTAAATATTTTAATTTTACTTTAATTTTTAACTTACTTAAATCAGTTTATTTAAATCAATTTAATTTTAATCAAATAAAACTTTTTCAAATTGAGAAAACAGGTTATTTTAAAAATAACAAAGTAAACGAAGAGTATAACTTGGCTATTATTTATGCTTTTAAAGATCCTTTAAAAATTTTAAAATATTTAAAAGGAGTTTTATCATCTTTGTTTGAACAATTAGGAATAGAAATTCTTTTAAAAGAGAAAAAAAATGATAATATTTTCTCAGTAAGCTCAGAGATAATTTTAAAAGATAATTTGAAAATTGGTGTTTTTGGATTAGTTTCCAAAAAAATTTTACAAAATTATCTTATAGATTTAAACGTAGGAGTTATAGAAATCAATTTAGATTTTTTATATGATAAGATAAAACTGGATAAAAAATTTGTAATATGGCCTACTTTTCCAACAATTTCAAGAGATATATCTTTTTTGCTTGACGAAAAA
>JAPYXA010000033.1 GCA_028276075.1 Minisyncoccota bacterium | reverse complement strand
AGGAGAAAGAGTTTGACCTAAAAGTTTCCAATAATTTGTACCAGTTCCTGTACCATCACCAATTGGCCATGTTGATCTACAAACAGTACCTAAACATAAAGAACCTACAGTTGTTGTTCCTTTAAAATAAGCATTTCCTGTAGAACCTTCAATCCAAGCATCAGCAGAAGATGTTGGAGATGAACCAAAAAATATTTTTCTTGAAGAATTAACACCTATATAAAGATCCTTAGTTGCTTCCTGAGAAAATATTCCTGGAACCCCATAAACCCCTCCTATTCTTACTCTTCCTGCTCTTTCTGAATCTTCAAAATAGTTTCTACCATCAGCTCCTATTTGAGCAAATGTTAATGTTCCTGAAGCAACTGTTAGTTTAGAGTTAGGGTTATTTGTTCCTATACCAACATTCCAAGCAGTTGATGAAGGAGAAAGAGTTTGGCCTAAAAGTTTCCAATAATTTGTACCAGTTCCTGTACCATCACCACTTGGCCATGTTGATCTACAAACACCACCTAAGCATAAATTTTTAATAGTTGTAGTTGATAAAGATGACTTACCTTTAACTTCAAACTCCTTATCTATAATTCCTCCAAAAGCTCTAAAAGTGCCAGCAATATCTAAAAAATATCTAGGAGAAGTAGTATTTATACCAATTCCAGTAAAGCTTGCTCTTGGTGTAGCGGATGCTATCTCACCAGGGGCTCCGAGGACTTTAACAATAGATAAACCAATTCTATCTGGAATAACTTCAAAGCCAATTTTCCCAGAATCTGATCTTAAAATTGACCAACCAGGAGCATCTCTGTCTTCATAAATTTTAAAATTAGTTCCACTTATCTTATTATAGTAATAAAAACCAGCTTCGCTTGTTGCATTTTGAGGCATAACAATTACATTTCCAACAGATTTTATATTTCCAGCAACATCAAGTTTCTCTTGAGGATTAGTTGTTCCTATACCAACATTCCAATCAGTTGATGAAGGATAAAGAGTTTGGCCTAAAAGTTTCCAATAATTTATACCAGTTCCTCCACCGCCACCTCCACCGGTTGGCCAATCACTTCTACAAACACCCCCTAAGCATACTTGTTGAAAAGTTCCTATTGAAGAACTTACGTTTCCCGGAACATTAAAAACTCCTCCCACATAAGAAATACCACTAGTTGTTAAAATGTAAGTTCTATTTGAAGTAATAGGTATATTACCTCCACGCCAACTTCCTGTATCACCAGACCATATTAAATAACTATCAATTAAAGGACATTGTAGACCTTGTGCTAAAGTTATATCTTTTGATAAAAATATGAAGAATAAAACAAGAGATAGAAAAAAAAGCAAAAATTTAGCTCTTTTTGATTTTTGCATTTGTTTATTTTGTTTTAAAAATTAACAATTTATACGACCTTCTACAAAAATTTTATATATTTTTTTATAATTTTTATAATTTTTTTTAAAATAACGATATTTAAATTAATTTTAAACTATTTTCTTAAAAAAAACAAATTTAATATCCGGCTGGTAAACTAGTCTCAGGCATAACGCTATATGATCCTTCAGTACCTAAAATTGGATAAGACATTCCTTGTGAATAAATACTCATATCTACAACAAAATTTGCAACATCAGAACTTAAGCTTTGGTCTAAAGGAGTATTGTCTTGAATTTCTCCATAGGGTAAAATATTTAAATCACTTCCAAAAGGATAATAGGAAAAATTAGAGGAAGTTGAATAATAATAATCCTCAGGAATGGAATAAAAAATATCGCCTTGTGTATATAAAGAAAAATCCAATGATGTACATTGTCCACTTCCTGAGCCGGTTCCTACTGGGTTAAAGTCACCATCTGTTGCAGGTTCAGTAGCACAATAACTTTGAATTGCTGCTATAGTATAGTTTTTATAAAGTATTAAAATCAAAAATAATATTAAAAAAGAAAGAAAAAATGAGAAATAAATTCCTTTAAAATTCTTCTTATTTTTTATTTTAAAAATTTTTTCAAATTTCATTTGATTGATTTATTGTTATGAAGCTATTGTGTTACTCTTGTGGTATATGCAATTCCCAATCTTTTAATAACAAAGACAATATCCCCATTTAGTCCATTAAGAATATATATTAAAGGACTTGGATTAATACCTGATCCACTTGGCCACTGATCATTAACCAATCTTCCCTGTATCTTAACATTCAAAGCTGCACCAGAACAAGGATCTGAAGAAGTAGGAGGAGATTTAAATTTTCCAATACTTAAAGAAAGCATTAATGGACTTGCCCATTTGGCAACCTTTAAATTATCAACATAAGTAGTTGTACAATATTGACCCTCTGTTTTTCCAGGAGGGAGTTGCCAAGGCACTGCTCTTAACTCTAATTTTAAATATCCCTGAAGATTGTTTAGTTTATAAGCATAAACCTTGCTACGAACACAATTGCTATATTGATTACTATGACAAAAACCTAATCCACTTATACTACTCGTGGTTAAAGTTGTTCTAAAAACACCGTTTGAATCATAATAATGAGCTGAAGCAAAAACATAGTTATCGGGGTCAGGAGGATCACTAAAAAGAGACACAAAAGAAAAAGGCGCTGAATTATCTCCCTCTTCTAAAAAAATAGCCTTGTTTTGATTTGCATTTATATTATAAAAACCATAAGCTAAATCAAACCAAGGAGTTGTGGTTGCATTTGATTCAACTGGAACATATTTTGCTATTAAATTTTTTGCACTTAAATATGGCAGATTATCGTAGTTAGAGTCCCTGATAAAAGGAGTATTGGTTACAGGATAAATTGGTACCCAATGGCTTGTGGCAGTATAATATAAACCATTTACAAGGTCAAAGAGAGTAATGACTATGTCTTTATCTGGCCAATTATTTATACAAGAACCATTAAGACACAAATTTCCTTGAACATTAACGTTTCCAACAACATGAAGTTTATAAGAAGGAGAGATTGTACCTATGCCAATATTCCAGGCAGTTGATGAAGGATATAAACTTTTAGTACTAGAATTAAACACCCAGTAATTAGTTCCAGAAGCAGAACCCCAATCACTTCTACAATTTGTTCCGTTAAAACATAATTCTGTAACAGAAGTTTTTCCATTAACATAAAGCTTAAAACTAGAAGGTACAGTACTTGTACCTATACCGACGTTCCAAACAGTTGATGAAGGAGTAAGTTGATTACTTATTAAATTCCAATAATTATTTCCTCCACTCCCCGGTGGTCCACCCCCCCAACTTCCACTTTTACACTCAAAATCTCCACTTCCGCGAATTAAACAAAACTGTTGTGCATAAACTCCTCTTAGAGGAGAACTTGTAACCACATAAATATTTCCATAAACTGACATTCTATAATTTGTGGCAGGCCCACCAAAACCATAGTGTAAACCAAGAGGCGAAGAAGAAACATAGAAGTCACTAACTATAGATCCCCCTAAATATTTTTGCCCTGAATCATTAAGCCACACAGCATAAGAATCAATTGAAGGACAATTAAACGATCCCTGGGATAAAGCCAATTTCACCCTAATTTTTTCTATATTAGCAATTATAGAAAATAAAAAAATAACAATAAATAAAACTCCGATAAAAACTTTAAAAACAGGAGATGAAAAAATTTTTATACTATTTCTCATTTATATAAAAATTATAAAACTTTTTTTACTAAAATGTCAAGTTTGCTAGTGTTAATTTATATTATATATCCACAACAAATTCAAAAATCAAATTTTCCCCCCATTTTTTTAAAATAACCTGGTGATAAGTTATGGCTTTTATATCTTTTTGTAAAAAATTAAATCTGTATCCAACAATTTTACCCTTAATAACAATTTGATTTTTGCGATTTTTATAAATTAATCCTCGCAATAATTTAAAAAAAATTATTTTTTTGATATAGGTTTTAGCTAAAACTTCTGATAAAAAACTAATTAAGGCTTCTTGATAATCAAAACCGCTTGCTGAAATATTTAAATAAAAAAGTTTATTTTTTTTTAATTTTGGTTTGAGAAAATCTTTTAAAGCAAGCAAAGAGTTGTTAATAATTTGATTTAAATTTTTCCCATAAACTCTAATTTTTAAATCAGCTGTATGAGATAAAAATCTATATTTCATAGAAAAAAAGATTATTTATTTTTCTTTGCAATTTTTTCAAAAGGAAGGTATTTTTTTAAAACCTCTGGGATCTCTATAAAATCCTTTCTTTGATAATTTTCTAAAATTGCTACTATAGTTCTTCCTATTGCTAAAGCAGTAGCATTTAACATATGAACAAATTCAATTTTTCCATTTTTTCTTCTGACCCTTGCTCTTATACCTCTTGATTGAAAATCAGTAGTATTAGAACAAGAATGAGTTTCTCTGTATTTTCCCTGGGAAGGAATCCAAACCTCGATATCATATTGTTTAAAATCAGTAAAACCTAAATCACCTGAGCAAACAAAAACAACTTGATAAGGAAGATTTAAGGATTGAACAATTTTTTCTTCAATAGAAAGCAAAAACTGATGTTCATTTTCTGATTCTTCTTTCAAACAAAAAACAAACATTTCTAATTTATCAAATTGATGAGTTCTTAAAATTCCTTTTATATCTTTACCATAACTTCCAGCTTCTCTACGAAAGCAAGTTGAAAACCCAATAAATCTTTTTGGTAAATCTTTTTCATTTAAAATTTCATCTGCATAATAAGGACCAATCGTATGTTCAGCACTCCCAACCAAATAAAGATCATCTTTCGGTAAATAATATCTTTCCTCTTTTTGGAGACTATTTAATCTACCCATTCCTTTGTAAAACTCTTCTTTTATAAAAACAGGAGGAATAATAGCTGTAAATCCCTCTTTAACTAAAAGTTCATAAACAAAATTTATTAAAGCTATTTCAAGTAAAACAGCTTCATTTTTTAAATAATAAAACCTTGAACCAGCAACCTTTGAAGCCCTTTCTATATCTATTAAGTCATAAATTTTTCCCAGCTCTACGTGATCTTTTACATCAAAATCAAAAGATGGAATTTGCCCCCATTTCTTAATTACCACATTTTCACTCTCATCTTTGCCTAATGGGATTTCTTCACTTTTTAAATTAGGAATTAACTCAACTTTTTCTGACAATTCTTTTTCAAGGCTATTTATCTCTTCTTCTATTTTTTTAAGCTGTTCTTTTTTATTTCGTATATCAAGAATTGTTTTCTCATCTGGTTTTGATTTTGAAACTTTATTTATAAAATTTCTTAAATCGTTTTGATTAGAAATTAAAGAATTTATTTTCTCTTTTAAAAAAATAACTTCATCTATTACAGAAAGATTTGGATTATTTCTTTCAATTAAATTTTTTTTATACTTTTCTGGATTTTTAAGTAAATCTTTTAAGTCTATCATTTAAATTTAATAAATTTTTTAATTTTAATATAAATTATTTTTAATATAATTTATTTAAACCTTTGAATTTTTTCAAAAATATCAAATATGGCAAAAAGAAAAAAATTAAAATTAAAATTTCCCCTGAATTTAATTTTATCATTAATCTCTATTTTTATTATTATCTACTTCATATTTTTTTTTAAATTTAAAGAAATTAAAATAGAGAATAGTGATAAAAATTATTTTAAATTT
>JAPYXA010000094.1 GCA_028276075.1 Minisyncoccota bacterium | reverse complement strand
TAGATAAAAATAATGATTTATTTTCTTTTTCTAGAAAAAATCTTATTTTTAGGTAATCTAAGTTTATTCATGTAAATTTTATAAGATATAAAAATTTATTAAAAGGTAACAAAATGTTTTAAAATAAATATAATATGGAACTTATTAAGGAGAAAACAAAAATAAGCGAAGGAGAAAAGAAATTTTTAGAAAGGCTTTCAAAAGAACATCTAAAGGTTCCTGAAACCAAAAAAGAAGCTCAAGAGCATGTTAAATCAACAATATCTAAGATAAAAGAAGAAATTGAAAATTTACCGGAAATCAAAAAAGAAAAAAGTTTTCATCCAGAGATAGAAATTTCGGATTCTTTAACTATTTTAACAGAAGCTTTTAATTTAGCCTTAAAAGAAGGAGTAGAAGAGGCTATTAAAGAGATTTATAAGAAAAATCCATGGGCAGTAGATGCTTTTCATGATTTATTAGTTGGTCATTTTTCAGAATTATGGTTTAAAAACAAAAAACCCATTAAAATTATGGATTTTTATCAGATTTTAATAATTTTTATATTTTTAATTTCTTTTGGTTTAATGTTGTTTATTCTTTTAAGACTTATTTTTAATAAATAAAAATGTTTATGTCAATTCAAATTTTAATTGTGGTAATTTTTATTTTGGGTTTCTTGATTATTTTTCTAACATTTTTATTTATTAAAAGATTAAAAGATAAAATAAATATAAGACTTTCGCTTGATTACTCTCTTTTATTAGTCGAATTTCCTAAAAGTATAGTTTTACCAAGCCCTTCTTCCAGTGATCCAAAAATCAAAATTATAGAAGAATTAACAACTTTTGAAAATTTTTTATCTTCTCTTCATAAGTTTAAAAATCCTATTGTTTTTGAAATAGCAACCCCTCATTTTGGTGAAGAAATATTTTTTTATATTGCAGTTTCTAAAAAAGAAGTTGATATCTTAAGAAAAATAATTAGAGGATTTTGGAGTGGTTCTGAAATATCAGTTGTTAAAGAAGATTATAATATATTTAATCCCAAAGGCGTATCAATGGCTTCTTTTGTTAAACTTAAAAATCACGGATATCTACCAATAAAATCTTACAAGAATATTTCTTTATCCAACGTAGATATATTAGATTCTTTTTTATCACCTTTTACAAAATTGAAAAAAGAAGGAGAAGGTTTATCCTATCAATTGATTATTTCTCCGCTTCCCTCAAATGAAAATAAAAAAATTTTTTCAATCATTAAAAAACTAAGAGAAGGTAAAAAATTATCCGAAGTTTTAGAAAATAATATTTTTAACGAAATTTTAAATTTTTTATCAGAAGCCTTTGTTCCAACTTCTAAAGAAAAAGAAAAGGAAAAAGAAGAAGAAAAAACAAAGCCTAAACCCATTGAAGAAGTTGCTATCAAAAATTTAGAGGAAAAAGCTTCAAAACCTTTATTTAAGGCAAATATTAGATTAGTTGTTTCTACAAATGATCATGAGTCTTCTTCAAATATTCTTTCTTCTTTGGAATCAGCCTTTCATCAATTTAATAATCCTGGTTTTAACGAATTTATAATCGAACGAGCAAAAAAGACAATTTTGAAAAAAATAATTTATCAATATTCTTTTCGAATTTTTGATAATAAAAAATCTTCCATTTTAAATACAGAAGAAATTACCTCTATTTTTCATTTCCCTACCTCTTATACAAAAAATCCCATAATTCATTGGCTACTTTCTAAGTCTGCTCCTCCGCCTTCTAATTTGCCAGAAGACGGTGTGATTTTAGGAGAAAATATTTATCAAGGTGATAAAAAAATAGTTAGAATAAAAAGAAATGACAGAAGAAGACATATATATGTTATAGGCCAAACAGGAACCGGTAAAACTACTTTACTTAAAAATATTATTCAACAAGATATAGAAAATGGAGATGGGGTATGCTTTATTGATCCTCATGGAGATGTTGCTCAAGAAATTCTTGGCCTTATTCCTGAAAATAGAATTGAAGATGTTATTTATTTTAATCCTGGAGACACACGAAGACCAATTGGTTTAAACATTTTAGAGTATTCCCCCGATAGACCGGAAGATAAAACTTTTATAATCAATACATTAATTGAAATTATAGATAAACTATATAATCTTCAATTAACAGGTGGCCCCATGTTTGAACAATATTTAAGAAATGCTCTTCTTTTGATAATGGATGATCCTTCTTGGGGAAATACCTTAATAGATGTTTCAAGAGTATTTACTAATAAATATTTTAGGGATGAGTTGCTTGATAAGTGTAAAAATCCTTTAGTAGTTGAATTTTGGAGAGGACAAGCTCTAAGAATTGAAGGGGGAGAGTTTTCTCTTGAAAGTATGACAGTTTGGATAACCTCTAAACTTAATCCTTTTATCACAAATGATTTTGTAAGACCAATTGTAGCTCAATCAAAATCCTCTTTAAACTTTAGAGAAATAATTGATAACCAAAAAATTTTAATAGTTAATTTATCAAAAGGTAAATTAGGAGAAACAAGCGCTTATCTTTTAGGAATGATAATAGTATCTAAGATTTTGCT
>JAPYXA010000061.1 GCA_028276075.1 Minisyncoccota bacterium | reverse complement strand
ATACCCCTGAAGATTTAAGAAAAGATTTCTATCTTTTCTTAGACGAATTTCAAAACTTTGCTTTTAAAGGAATAGCTAGTATTTTATCTGAGGCTAGAAAATATAGACTCTCGATGGTTTTAGCTCATCAATTTATAAAACAACTTATCGAAGAAATCTCGGCTGCTGTTTTTGGGAACGTTGGTACAAGTATTATTTTTAGAGTAGGAGCCGAAGACGCTGATTTTTTAGAAAAATTAGTTTCCCCTATATTTAGTAAATACGATTTGGTTAATATCCCAAATTATAATGCTTATTTAAAACTATTAATCGATGGATATGTCTCAGATGCTTTCAATATAAAAACAATTCCTCCATCTGCTATAAATCAAAAAATAGCCCAAAAAGTCGAAGAAATATCTATGTTAAAATATGGGAGACCAAAGGAAGAAATTGAAGAGGAAATTAATCTGAGATTTAAAAATTCAGATTTTCTATTTTAGATTTTATTTGATTTTATTTTAGATATTTTATAATTTTAAACATAAAAAACATAAAATATAATATATAAGATGGAAAAAATTTATTTTATATTAATCTTTCTTATTTCTATTTTAAATTTAATTTTTTTTATAGTGGTGTTTTTTATTTTAAAAAACAATCAGCTTAGAATAAATAATCAAATTAATTTAGAAAAAACAAGTGAAATATTTAATTTAGAAAACAAAATTATTGAAAATTTTAAAATTCTATCACAAGAAATTCAAAATAAACTATCACAAGAAATTGAAAATAAACAAGAAAAAATAATAGCTTCTACATCTAAATTAGAAGAGGTTGGTAAAAATTTAGAATCTAGTGTTTTAGAAATAAAATCAGTTAAAGAAATTTTAGCTGGTCCTAAAAATAGAGGATATTTAGGAGAGGTAATGCTTAAAGAAATTTTAAAAACTCTTCCCTCCTCTTTTTATGAGGAGCAATTTTCTATTGGTCCTTATAGGGTTGATTATGCTTTAAAAATTAGTGATTCTATTATACCAATTGATTCTAAATTTCCAATTCAAGAATTTAATTCTTTGTTTAATCAAGATGAGAAAAATAAACAAAGTATAAAAAAAGATTTGATAAAAAAAATAAAAAATAAAATTGAAGAAATCTCTCAAAAATATATTTTACCTTCTACTACTAAAACTGATTTTGCTATAATGTATTTAGCTAATGAAAGTATTTATTACGAATTAATAAGTGATAAAGATTTTGAAGAAATTTGGGATTTTGCAAGACAAAAAAACGTATTTTTAACATCGCCTAAAAATTTTGAGTTTATATGTTCTTCCCTACTTTTAGTTATTGATAAGCAAGAAACTAATAAAAATATAAAACAAATAATTTTTAATCTTAGACAACTGGATAAAGATCTTTTAGAACTTGTTCAGCAATTTGAAAAATCTTATAATCAGTTAAGGTATAGTTTTTCTAATTTTCAAGAATTTGAAAGAACATTAAACAGAGTTATTTCAAATTACAAAAGTATCTTAAAAACAGAAGAAATAATTGAAGAAAAAATTAAAGAAAGGTCGTTAATTTAATTTATATCGCAACCAAGATTTTACGCAGCAAATAATTTCAAATATTTAATTATTTAATTTAAAATATCTGCGTAAAATCTTTAAAGCGATTTTTCAAAATGAAAATAGCTATTAATGGTTTTGGAAGAATAGGAAGAATTTTCTTTCGTCAAGCTTTTGGTAATTCAAATTTTGAAATTGTAGCTATAAATGATTTATCGGATACTCAAAATTTAGCTTATTTATTAAAATATGATACTGTTTATGGTCATTATGAAAAATCAGTAAAAGCTTCTGACAATAAGATCATAGTTGAAAATAAAGAAATTTTAATTTTTAAAGAATCTGATCCTTTGAATTTACCATGGAAGGATCTAGAAGTAGATGTTGTTATAGAAGCTACAGGTTTTTTCACAAATTTTGAAAAAGCTCAGCTTCATTTAAAAGCTGGGGCAAAAAAGGTTGTGATTACAGCTCCTGCTAAAGATGAAGAAACTTTAACTTTTACTCCTAATTTAGAAGATTTAGAAAAAATATCTTCTCTTTCGGAAATGGAATTTATTACCTCTAATGCTTCTTGTACCACAAATTCAGTTAATCCAGTTTTGTCAATTTTAATTAAAAGAATAGGTATAAAAAAAGCAATTTTAACTACCATACATTCTTATACTGCTACTCAAAATTTAGTAGATGGAATTGTAAAAGGCAATGATTTTAGAAGAGGAAGGGCGGCTGCTTTAAATATTGTTCCTTCTACAACTGGAGCCGCAGAAGCCACTGTAAAAGTTATTCCATCTTTAAAGAAGAAATTTGATGGTATTTCAATAAGGGTTCCATCAATTTGTGGTTCTTTATCTGATATTACCGTTTTGACAGAAAGAAATACTTCGGTTGAAGAAATTAATAATATCTTTAAAGAAGAAGCAGAAAAACCTGAATGGCAAGGAATATTAAAAGTTACAGAAGAACAAATAGTTTCAAGCGATATTTTAAAAGAACCTTATGGCGCTATAGTTGATTTAACCTTGACAAAAGTAGTTGATGGTGATTTAGTAAAAATATTCTCTTGGTATGATAATGAATGGGGTTATGTTGCAATGCTTTTAAAGCATTTAGAAAGAATAAGTAAATTTTAAAATTATTTTTACTTAGAAATACAAATATTAGGATTTAATTCTCCTGTTGCGCATAAAGTTATCCTTCCTCCTTCTTGAGCAGCAATGGTATAACTTGAAATTTGATCAGTAGGACTTCTTAATGGATCAACAGGTATTCTTGATAAAATGTTGTTAGAAGTTAAACAAGAAAGATTTATTTCAGTATTATCAGTTTCTGTTCCAGTAGCTCTAATTGTAGTAGTGTTTGTTGGTAGTGTTGTAGAGTGATATTGACTTGAAGTACAATTCCACCTTCCTTGATTTTCGGTTAAATTTTGAACAACAGCATTTAAAAGAGCATTTAGATCAGTTACTCTTTGAGCATCTCGAGCTTTAGCAAATTGTCTTCCTGGGTTAAGAGCGACTATTATTCCTCCAGCTAAAATAACTATTATACCTATAACTAGCAATATTTCTATAAGAGTAAATGCTTTTTGTTTTTTCATTTTAATTTTTGACAAAAATTTAATTTAAAAACGACCATCTAGTTTATATTAATAATTATATCACACTTATAGTCTTTAGAATATATAATATTGTGGAAAACTTTAGAATAATTTTTAAAACTCTGTCCATTTAATAGTTTTGTAAAATTCAGAAGATAATGGAAAATAAGGGGGTGGAAGATATAAAAGATTGTTGTCATAAATAAGTTCTCGAATGTTATAGCCAGAAACTCTAGTATTACCGCTAACCCATGCAAAACCATATCTTAAACGGGTTCCAATTCCTCCATAAACAGTAATTTT
>JAPYXA010000031.1 GCA_028276075.1 Minisyncoccota bacterium | reverse complement strand
AAAATGGAGAAGCAAGATTATCTGTCGAAACTTATTATATGCCAGTTAAATAAAAATTAAAATTTAAAATATGAAAAGAATAATTTTAGCAATTGTCAATATGTTGGTATTATTTTTGCTTGTTATTTTTATAATAATTGCTTTATGGAGATTTAATATTTTGAAATTAGAAAGCGAAACAACAGAAAAAATAAAAATTTCTAAAGAGAAAGAGGAATTTATAAAGAAATATCCCTACTCTGAGATGTTAAAATTTTTAAGCAATTTGCCTAATCAGAAAATTGAATTGCCCAAAATTCAAAATGAGGAGATAGGCAGAAGCTCTCTCTTTTGATAAAATTTAAATTTAATGAAAGAAGAAATAATAATTCAAGAATTTAAAAATAAATATCCAGAAATAGAAGATTGGATACTGGATGCAAAAGTTGCAGGAGTGGATTTTGAAGAGTATTTTTTTGGTAAAGGTTTAATCTCGCCTGAAGAATTTTTGGAACTTAAGAGGAAAGTCTATAATTTACCTGTTAAAATTTTTCAAATAGACGAGGTTATACCTAAGGATATTTTAAGTAAGGTTTCAGAAGCTATGGCTAGGAACTATAAGATATTGCCATTTGATTATCAAGAGAATGTGTTGTTTTTAGGAGTGGTTAATCCAGAAATTCCAGATTTTAATGTAAGAGTTATTGATGCCTTAAGAAACATTTTAAATGTTGAAATTAGATTATTTTTAATCTCTATTAAAGATTTTTACATTCATCTGGAAGACTATATTAATTTTAATGAAGAGGTAAAAAAATTAGTTGGTGATTGGAGAAAAAGCACTGGCAAACAAATACAGGAGGAGTTTTTTTATTTGTCTCAAGGAGTGGCTAGTGCAGAAGAAGGGCCAGTAATTAATCTTTTTGAAATTTTGGTTAGAAAAGCTGTTGCTTTGAGAGCTTCAGACATTCATTTAGAGCCTTTACCAGATAAATCAAGAATAAGATTAAGGCTTTTTGGAGATTTAAAAACTTTCGCTTATTTTCCAAAAGATCTTCATTCTTCATTGGTTAATAGAGTTAAAATTTTAACTAATTTAAGATTAGATGAGACTAGAATAACTCAAGATGGAAGATTTAGAGCTATGGTTCAAGGTAGGGAAATAGATTTTAGAGTTGGTATTTTCCCAACTGTTAACGGGGAAAAAGTGGCAATTAGAATTTTAGATCCACTTGTTGGTTTAAAAAAGGTCCAGGAATTAGGTTTATCTGACTATCATTTTGAATTAGTTTCAAGAAATTTACGAAAGTCTTTTGGTATGATTTTAGTAACTGGACCAACTGGTTCTGGTAAAACTACAACACTTTATGCTTTAGTTCAAGAAATTAACAAAGAAAAAATTAATATAGTTAGCTTAGAAGATCCTGTTGAATATAAAATAGTAGGAATAAATCAATCTCAAGTTAGACCAGAGATAGATTATACTTTTGCTAAAGGTTTAAGAGAAATTTTAAGACAAGATCCGGATGTAATTTTAGTGGGAGAGATAAGAGACGAAGAAACTGCAGAACTTGCAACACATGCTTCTTTGACTGGTCATTTGGTTTTTTCTACTTTGCATACAAATACTGCTTCTGGAGCTATTCCTAGATTAATAGATATGGGGGTAAAACCCTATTTTATACCTTCAACTGTTAATTTAGTAATTGCACAAAGATTGGTAAGAAATTTATGCCCAGATTGTTTACAGGAAAAAGAGATTCCTTCTGATCTTTTAAAAGAAGCAGAAGAAGTTTTAAGAGATGCTCCGGCTGAATATCAAAAAATTCAGATTAAGTCATTTATGAGCCTTGGTTGTCAAAGATGCAATTTTAAAGGATATATAGGTAGAATAGGAATTTTTGAAATGTTTGAAATGAATAAAGAGGTAGCAGAGTTAATATTTCAACATAAAGGAGAAGCTGAAATTTTAGAAGTTATTAAAAAACAAAATTTTATTTCTTTAAGACTTGATGGTATAATAAAATCTTCCAGGGGACTTATATCATTAGAAGAAGTTTTTAAGGTTGCTTAGTAAATTAGATTTCAAAAATGGATGATCGTTTAAAAGAATTACTTTATTTTATTGATAACCAACAAGCCTCAGATTTGCATATTATTCCAGGAAATTTTCCAATTATGAGAAAAGATGGCGAGTTGTTTCCTTTAACCCAGTTTGATGTTTTGACTGTTGAAGATGCCAAAGTAATGCTTTTTTCTTTGCTTAATGAAGATGGTCAAAAAAAACTCTTAAAATATAAAGATTTAGATTTTTCTTTTTCTTTAGATGAAAAAAGAAGATTTAGATGCAATGTTTATTTACAAATACAAGGATGGGCAGGAGCATTTCGTTTTATTCCTAATGAAATAAAGGGCATTGAAGAATTAAATTTACCCCCAATTTTAAATGAATTTATAGATAAAAGACAAGGGTTTATTTTAATTACTGGTCCGGCTGGAGTTGGCAAATCAACTACGTTAGCATCTTTGATTGATACTATTAATAATCTATCATTTCTCAAAGAGAAATTCCAATACATTCTCCTGATTGGCATAGAGCTTTAAAGGCTACTTTAAGAGAAGATCCAGATGTTATTATGATAGGTGAATTGAGAGATGCTGAATCTATTTCTATTGCATTAACAGCTGCTGAAACAGGACATTTAGTTTTAGCAACGCTACATACCAATTCGGCTTCTCAAACAATAGATAGGATAGTTGATGTTTTACCAGAGAATCAAAAAAACCAAGCAAGACTTCAGCTGGCTTCTACTTTGATAGGTATTGTTTCTCAAAGATTAGTGCCAAGAATTAGAGGAGGGAGAGTTCCTGCTTGCGAAGTATTAGTTGCTAATAATGCAGTTAGGAATTTAATAAGAGAAAATAAAGTATATCAAATAGATAGTGTTATTGATACAAGTTTATCCGAAGGTTTGATTTCGCTTGAACGTTCATTGGTTAATTTGGTGCATGTAGGCGAAATTTCTTTGGAAAAAGCAATAGAATTTAGTTTAAACCAAACAAAGCTTAGATACTTGCTTGAGGAGTAATGCCTAAATTTCAATTTAAAGCTTATACTCAGGAGGGAATTTTAAAAGAAGGATTAGTTGATGCTAAAGATAAAGAAGAAGCCTTAAAATTATTACAAAGTCAAAATCTTTTCGTAACTTTTTTAAAAACTCAAACTAGAAGGCCACTTTTTTGGCAAAAACCTAAATTAAAAGATATTTATTTGTTTACGAGACAACTTTCTTATTTACTGAAAGCAAAAACATCCTTAGATGATTCTATAAGAGCCTTATCTGAAACAACAGGTAATTATTACTTCAAGTATGTTTTAATAGAAATTTATAATGACTTAATAGGTGGCTTAAAGTTTTCTGAGTCTTTAAATAAGTTTCCTGATTTGTTTAATTCTTATTATGTTGGTTTAATAAAAGTAGGTGAGTCAATTGGAAGTTTAGATGAAGTTTTGGTTTATTTATCTGAGCATATTGAAAATCAAATAAAATTTCGCTCCAGGGCTATTCAAGCTTTAACTTATCCTATGATAGTTTTAGTTTTATCTCTGGGTGTTATGGTTATTTTATTTTATATGGTAATCCCTCAGATTACCAAAATTTTTATTGAAAATAATATTCCTATACCAAAAATAACTAGAATTTTTCAAGCAATTTCAGATGGTATGGTAAAGTATGGATTTTTTTTATTGGTTATTTTTATTTTTTTTGTTTATTATCTTTTTGAATATTTTAAAACCAGAGAGGGAAAAGTTTTTATATTTAAAATTATAGAAAATATCCCAGTGATTTCTGATTTAATTAAAAACATTTTTGTGATGCAATTTTTAGAATCTTTTTATTATCTGTTAACTGGAGGGGTTTCAATTCTTGAATCGCTTGAGATTATAAGAGATAGCATAGGTCATCCTCTTTATGAATCAGCAATTGATCAAATTATTGAAGATGTTAGGAAAGGTAAAACAGTTGGAGATTCTCTTGAAATGTTTCCTAATTTATTTCCTAAAATTGTAGTTGAATCTTTTAAAACTTCTGAAAAAACAGGAAAAACAACTGAAGTAGCTTTTACTATTTTGAAATTTTTTGATGAAACAACTCAAGCTCAATTAGGAAGCATAGGAGAAATTATTCAACCATTTCTTATAATTTTATTAGGAGCAGGTTTGGGAATGCTTGAGGCATCGCTTCTTATCCCCTTGCTTTCTTTAACAAAATACGTTCAAAATTTTTAAAAAAAATGTATATTTTCTTCTTTGTTTTTGGTTTATTTTGGGGATCATTTTTAAATAATATAGCATTAAGATTAGAAAATAATGAAGATTTTTTGTTTTCGAGATCTAAATGTCCTAATTGTAAAAAAAAATTAAGCTGGAAAGAACTCATTCCTGTTTTAAGCTTTATTATTCAAAAAGGTAGATGTCTAAACTGTGGTTTTAAAATACCCTTAAGATATTTGGTCGTAGAAATTTTAACTGGAGTTTGGGTTTATTTACTGTCAAAGTCTATTATTTTTAACATAAATTTTTTATCTTTAGTTGAATTTTTATTTTATTTTATATTTTTAAGTATTATTTTTGTTCTGGCTCTTTATGATTTAAAAACTTTTTTAATTGATGATAGATTTATAATTTTTGGATTATTTGTTTTTATTTTATTTTTTCTATTTAAAACTTATTTTAATTTACCTCAAAGAGACTTTACTTATCTTTTAAACTATGTTTTTAATTTTTATGGAAAGATTGAACCTTTAATTTCTGCTTTACTTTTAAGTTCTCTTTTTTTATTGCTTTATATTATAACAAAAGGAGAGGGTTTGGGTTTTGGTGATGTTAAAGTGGTTTTTTTAATTGGATTATTCTTGAGAGCAGGAGATGCTTTGTTTTCTATATTGGTTTCTTCTTTTTTGGGTTCTATTTATGGTTTTTATTTGATTTTAAAAAATAAAAAATTCAAACAGCCTATTCCTTTTGTGCCATTTTTCTTTTTAGGCATTATGATTACTATTGTTTTTGGATATAAATTAAGCAAATTTTATTTTGATTTTTTTAAACTTTAAAATAAAATTAAATAGATATGTTTGAAGAACAAATTGAAAAAATAGCTGAGCTAGCAAGAATCAAATTAGACGAGCAGGAAAAGAAAGAATTGGCTAAAAGTTTAAATGAAATTATTGAATATGTAAATAAGATAAATGATTTAAATTTAGATGATTTTTCTCCTTTATTTAGCTTGTTAGAAAATTTACCTTTAAGAGAAGATAAAAATCTGCAAATACAAAATTCAGAAGAAATTGAATTAATAATGAAGAATTTTCCAGAGTTAGAAGATAGATATTTAAAAGTTCCTAAAATTTTGGATAAATAACCTATTACTATTTTTTATTTTTTAATTTTCTTTGAAATTTAAATAAAAATTAGTAAAATTATTTTAAGGTATTGAAATAATTTTTTTTTAGCTATTTTTTATTTGTCTAAAATTCTAAATTTAAATTTTTGATAATTTAAAATTTACATTTTAAGATGATAATTAAAAAACCGCCAATTGTTTCAATTTTAGGTCATATAGATCATGGTAAGACTACTTTATTAGACTATATAAGAAAATCAAATATAGCCTTAAAAGAAGCTGGAGGTATAACACAAAGTATTGGGGCTTATGAGATAGATTATAAAGGAGAAAAAATAACTTTTATTGATACTCCAGGTCATCAAGCTTTTTATACATTAAGAGAAAGGGGGATTAATATTTCAGATATTAGTATTTTAGTAATAGCAGCGGATGAAGGTGTTAAAGAGCAAACTAAAGAGATCGTAAATTATTTAAAGAATTCAAAAATACCCTTTATTGTGGCTTTGAATAAAATAGATAAAAAAGAAGCTGACCCTCAAAAGGTGATATCTCAACTAATAGAACTTGAAATAATGCCCGAGAAATGGGGCGGCGATGTTCCACTGGTTGAAATTTCTGCTTATACAGGTCAAGGTGTAGATGATCTTCTAGAGACAATTATAATCTTAAGAGATATTTATGATTTAAAAGTAGAAATAAATAAAAAAGGAGAAGGCTATATATTAGAGGCTTTTAAGGATCCCAAAAGAGGTATCTTAGCTTCTGTAATTATAACTGAGGGTGAAGTAAAAAATGGAGATATTTTGGTAACAAAAAGTGCTTTTTGTAAAATTA
>JAPYXA010000030.1 GCA_028276075.1 Minisyncoccota bacterium | reverse complement strand
AAGCTTGGGTGGGGAAAGTTTGAAATAGAAGAAAAATCTTTTTGTGTAAAAGAAAATGAAATTTTTCAAATATGCGAGGGTTGGGAAAAATGTCAAATTTAAACTTACAGAATTTAAATAAACATAAAGATGATATTTTAAAAGCTGAGATTGGAGCTTTACTATTTAATCTTGGTAAAACACACATTGGATTTTGGAGGAAAAAAGATAATAATCAAAATAATCAATATTTTGATGTTGATGAAGAATTGGTTAAATTAAAGTTATGTTATTTTTTTACGAGTTATAAAGATTATCATGAATATAAAGATAAAAATACAAAAGAGGAAATACATCCTTTTGAAATAGATTTAAGTAAATTTGGAGATCTGAAAGATTTTATCTTAGGACAAGATAAAAAAGTTAAATTTCCTTTTGAAGTAGTAATAAAAAATGAAAAAAATAAACAAGAAGCAAATGAAATTATCTGGGAAGAATTCTTTAAAGGAGATAATTCTGAAGTAGAGTTTATACAAAAAGTATTTTTCCGTGGATGTGAAAATATAAATTCTGGAATAGATAAAGGAAATCCGGTTGAACAGTTAAAACCACCTTTATGGCTGTCAAATGCTTTTGGAAGTTTTAAGCATAAAATTAAAGAAGAAGATTTTGATGATGCAAGAATAGAATTTTTTAGAGATTTAGACTTCTTTTTAAAAGAAAATAATTATTACACAAACCCAAACTGGCAGGAGATTAGAGAATTTATTTTTGATAAAGTAAAACCTTGGTATTCAAAACTATTAAGTGATAGCAGATATCCGGTTAATGATGTTAGTTTATGGGATCAGGCATATATGACTGCTTCAATGTTTAAAGCCGTTTTATCAAATCTGGTTTTAGACAATTCAAAACTTCAAACTTATCAAAACAGTCCATCATCTATTAAATGGAGAATTCTTGGAATTCAATACGATAAACTCGGATTGGCTGAAAAAGGCTTTAAACCTGCTCATATTGATTGGTATAGAAATATATCAAAAGAAATTGATGATGAAATTAAAAAGCTTTTAGAACTTAAATATCCTATTGGTAATGAAGTTTACAGAGATGAAACGGGCATATATTTCATTGTTGGAGAAGATTTAGGAAAAGATTTAGAAGATGATAAAGTCAATTTAGCTATCTTGAAAGACGATTTAAAAGAAATAAAAGAAGAAATATTACAAATCTTTAAAAAAAAGTCTTTTAAAGAAAAGTCTTTTAAAGAAAAGTTTTTAGATGAGTTTTATCCGGCTATATTTTTAACGAAGGCTTCAAGAGGTTTGATGAACCTTACCTATCTTTTAGAAAATGCAAGGGAAAACTTTTTAAAGGCAGATTGGAGTAAGAAAGAATTAGATACTTATCTTAAAAAATCAGAAAGTAGAGGGGCAAGAGGTATTTGTCAGATTTGCAAGCAAAGGTTGGTTTTTGAAAGTGATAAAAGAGATGAAAATAAAAATGTTTGTGAAATTTGTTATAAAGAAAAAACAAAAGGTAGAGTAGATAAATGGTTAAATAATAGAACAGATGAGACAATTTGGACAGCTGAGCTAAAAGATAAAAATGATAGGTTAGCTCTTGTAGTGATGAAATTTGAATTAATGGATTGGTTAAATGGGGATTTGTTAAGTAGTGAGGTTCTTAATATTATAAATTGGAATATGTTAAATGAAGAATTAAAAGCTTTTCTAAAAGATAGAAGCTACTATTTAGAAAAAATTAAATCTGAAATTTTGACTAAATTGCAGAGCTTGGATATTGGAGTAAATAAAGATAGCAGTTTAGATGAAATAAAACTCGATGGAAAAGTTATTTCTGAGTATCTAAAAGAAGAAACTAAGAAAATTATAGCAAAGTCAGAAAAAATTTTTAACAATAAAAATTATGATAAGTATAATGAATCCCTAAAAAATCTAAGAAGTAATATTGATAATTTATTAAAAACAGATTTATTTGAGTTAAAAAAAGAAATTTATGATAAATTACTTAATAATAAGCTAAAATATAATAAGCTAAAATCTTTAATAGATAATGAGGAAGAAATTTTTAAAGGTTTCAGAGAGAATTTAGAATATCTTAAAGGAAAATTAATTTATATAAAAGAACGATTATCAGAAAAGGCAGAATCAGACAACGAAATTGAAAAAGCTCTAAAAAATATAAATGTATTAGAACAACTTAAGATTGCAGAAAAAATAGATAATGCTAAAATCTTATTTACAGAAGAAAAAGTAAAAGAGATTTTTAGAAAATATTTACCATTTTCATTATCTGAAGAAGTATTCAATTATTATCGCCAATACAATACTATCTATAATTATTATGAGACAATTTTCTTTAACTCAATTATTGGTAATCAATGGGAAGAATTTATAAAGCAGAAGTTAGGCGAAAAAATAGATTTTGGAAATAGAAAAATTAATTGGGAAAAGCTTGACGAAAAAGATATAGACTTTTTAGCCACTCTATTACTCCAATTTTTACTTAGAAAAAACCCATCACCAGCAAGAATTAGAAGAATTTGGGAAAGCACACAAGAATTTTTCAAAGAGATAGAAGAAAAATTACTGTGTGTGGCAAACATTCCAGATGACAGAAGAAGTAGGCTTTATTGGGAAAATGTAAAGGTAAAGGAAAAGGAAAAGGAAAACTATGAAGGAGAGGCTGTCTATAATAATTTAGAGTTTTGGATAAAAGATAAAAAATGCTATTTAATTACTTACGACCCTGAACTGATAGAAAAGAAACTTAAAAATGAGAACAAAGAATTAACACTAAAACTTGAAAATGATGAAACAATTAATTTAAAACTGCAAGATGCAAAAATAGAATACTACAAACCTTATATGTCTATAATAGACCCAACACCTATAAGCTGGCAGTTTATTATTCCAGTAGAATACGTTCCAAATCTTATTAAAAACACCCAAACCCTTTATGATGAGTACTTTAAATATGTTTATGGAAAATTACCACTTCATATTGGAGTAATCATTCATGATTATAAACAACCTTTATACGTTGGAATAAGTGCATTAAGGAAAATTAGAAGAGATGTTAAAGATAGAGAAAAATTATGGGAAGAAATAAATATTACAGATTTTAAAAAAATATTCAATGACAAACTAAAGAAGGAAAAAATAGAAGAATATTGCAATAACCCTAAAGAATATTATTCTATATACTTTGGAGATTTAAGAAGTGGAGATTATAAATTTTACATTTCTCCTAAGGATAAAGAATATCGGCTTAAAAGTATATATAAACTTCAGGATGATGAAAAAATCGAATACATACCAAACACCTTTGACTTTGAATTTTTGGACACTAACACAAGAAGAAACGATATTTATTATGAAGAGTCCGGAAATTGTAAGAGAAAAGCAGATTTAAAAGTTAATAGACCATACAATATAGAAAAGCATTTTAATACATTTGAGAAATTCAAAGAAGCATTTAAAGAAGGATCAAGCACATCAAAATTACACAACATTATCAATATATTCTATGAAAAAGCGTTATTAGAAGAAGAATTAGACGATGGAACTAAAAAGTTTTTAGCATCAGTTATTATTAATACACTTGAACCAGAAAAATCAGAAAAAGTTAAAACCTTTATTAAAAGTTGGCTTGGCTTTGGAGATAAAAATATAACTCATCAAGAAATAGAAAACTCAATATCAAAAGAAAAAATAAAAATGTTTATAGATATGTTTGAGTTTTGGCATAAAGCTTTGAAGGAGGTTTAAAATGAGTGATTTTGTAAAAAATTATCAAGTTTTTGCAATGACAGCAGACCCAGTGTATATAGGAACAGGTGGATATACCATAGGTAGAGTAGATAATACTATCGTTAGAGACCCAATAACAAATGTACCAAAAATACCCGGCTCCAGCCTTGCTGGTGTATGGAGATATTATGCTGTGTTGGAGATATTTAGCAAGATTAAAGATGAATATAGAAATATAGCAAAGAGAAAGAATAATGGCACATATAAGGGTATCAATGAAATATTTAATATTGATAGTAATTCTAAGTGGATAGCTGACTATGAAAATAATAAGTATATTAGACTTAAATGTGCTGGGCAAGATGATGAACCTAATAAAATATTAAATGAGTCCAGAGAAAGTGAAACAGGACACTGTGGGCATTGTTTAGTCTGTAAAGGTTTTGGCTTTTCAAAAAAAGATATAAGCTGGCAAGGAATGCTTTATTTTAGCGATTTAAATATTTTGTTTTTTCCTGTTTTTACTATGCATGGGACAAAATGGATAACTACGGTAAGAAGGTTAGAAGAGGCTGGATTAAATAGTGATAATAGTCCAACTGAAAATAAAGTTTTTACTAAAAATGGAAACGAAGGACATATAAATCTTGGCTGGCTTTACTTAGAAGTTGACAAACGACCCTCTGCAAGCTTAAACAATAATATCCAATTTGAAAACTTTCAATTAAATGATGAAGATATAGTTATTGTCCCAGACAATCTGTTTTCTCAGATAGTAAATTCAAATCTTGAAATTAGAACATCTGTATCAATAGACCCAATTACTGGAGCGGCAAAGGAGGGAGCTTTATTTACATCAGAGGCAATTCCAAGAGGAACTATTTTATACGGAAACATCAGAATTTTTGATAAGAGTAGTTTTACAGGCATTGACGATAAGCTTGAGCCATTGCCATCTATTGATAACTTAGAATGTGCATTAAAAGAATCTAAGCATTTCTTTGAAACTCTTGGCATTGGTGGAATGACTACAAGAGGATTTGGAAGATTGAAAATTAAATTCAACGAAGATTTAGAAGAAAAAGATTGTGAATCTAAAAAATAAATCAAAGCAAGAGCCAGGAGGTCAATAATGAATTTAGAATCAGAAATTTATAAACTATCTTTTGAGCTTTCGGAAAAAATAGATGTCAATGATTTACAAAAACTTCTTGGAATTCTTTCTAATGACGGAGTTTACGCAATGTGGATATATGCAAAGGATAAATTTAAAAAAAATAAAGAGCAACAAAAAAATGACAGATCAAAAGAAAATAAGGATCAACAAAAAGATAAAATAGATATAATCAATTATTTAGTAAAAGAACTGGGTAATTTTGTCAAAGGCAATAAAAAAGATGACGAAAATATAGATAATAAATACTTCCAAGACCTCGCACAAGACTTAAATAAACTTCTCTTTATGAAAGAACTTTTAGAAAAAGTTTTAATTTATGCCATATACCATGCAAAGGCTAAGGGAGATAAAAATGGAGAAAAAAATTAAATGGTATAAACTTGCATTTAAACAAAATCAACCTATTCATATTGGTTCTACAAAATGGGGTATTGTAAACAAAACCGAGATTTTTATTCCCGGATGGACAATGTGGGGAGCTTTAACAAAAACATTTAATCAGTATTCAAAAAGAAAATTAAGCGGTAATCAAGAACTTTTTGAGACTATCACTTGTTTTTATCCATCTTTTGATAAAGAAGGGAGCAATATTCTATTTCCTAATTACAAAAATGGTTTATTTTATCTTGGAGAAGACTATTCAGAAGATAAGTTTAGATATGAATTTACCGATACCTTTGTCTCTACTGCTATAATTCCAGGACTTAGAAGTGCTAAAGAGGAGAGCTTACATGAAATAGAAATTTTATTACCTCAAAGTAAAAAAGATAAAAAGCCGTTATATTGGGTTGGAATTTTGGGTATTAATAATGATCTGTCTGATTTCATTAAAGAAGGTCTAAATATCTATATAGGTGGAGATGTAAAATATGGCTTTGGAGAGCTTCAATTAATCTCTTCATTAGAGATTGAGAATAATGATGAACTTAAGGATTGGAATATTGATGATAATGGATGTCTAATTTTAGATGACAATAAGAATATAAAACAATTTCTTAAATTTTCGCCAGAGATTAAATTTGAAGGAGAGCTTAAGCTTCTTGCAGAATTTGATTTTACAAAAAACACTCCTGAGATTAAAAAGATTAAAGAGGTAGACTATTCTATAAACGCAGGCTATTTTATAAACATAGGCAGTAAAATAAATAGTGAAATACCTAATCTATCATTTAAACTTGTTAAGGGTAAATTTGAAAAAGTTTTTTTATAAATAACAAAGATTAAAAAAATTCCGTGCTTTACTCATTTCCAACTTCTACATCTTTAAGCCAATCTCTATTTTCTAAATACCAATCAACAGTCTTTTTAATACCCTCTTCAAAGCTTATCTTTGGCTCCCAGTTAAGAAGTTTTTTAGCTTTTGTAATATCAGCCCAAGTTTCTTTTAAATCTGCTTTATGAAAAGGTCTATAATCAATAACAGCCTTTTTACCAAGATGTGCTTCAATGGTTTCAATAACTCTTTTTAAACTTATAGGATTTTTACCACCACCGAGATTTATAATCTCATAACTAAGTTCTTTAGTTGCTAAAATAGTGCCGCTGGCAATATCATCAACATATGTAAAATCTCTTGATTGAGAA
>JAPYXA010000044.1 GCA_028276075.1 Minisyncoccota bacterium | reverse complement strand
ATTCTTTATGAAGCAAAAAACAAATATAACATTTTAACTAAAATTTATCTAAGAATCTTAAGAAAAATAGGAATTACTACAGAGATGGTCTCACAAAAAGAAAAATTAGCTGACCCCTCTTCAAATTGTGTTTATAAAATGCCTAAAAATTTATATCCTCTTTTATTAAATCAAGTTAAAAAATTACAATACTTTAATCAAAAAAGAAGAAAAATAGCAAATATTTACTCTAATTTTTTTAAAGATTTCAAAAAACAAATAATTTATCAAGATTTTTATATTAATCAAGAATCAGAACCTATTTTTTTAAGATATCCGGTTTTATCAGAAAATAAAAATAAGATATTTTCTTTATTTAAGAATAAAAATATATATTTAGGAGATTGGTATAATTGCGTTCTTGCTCCTTGCCCTTCTTTTTTAAATAAAATAGAATTAATAAATTTCTTAAAAAAATTTGAATATAATCTTGGTGATTGCTATTTTGCTGAAAAAATATCTAAAAATATTCTAAATCTTCCAACGTTAATTGAAGAAAAAGATGCTTTCAAAATTATAGAAGTCCTTTCTAAAATTTAAAAAACAAAAAAAACCAGGGTGGAATAGGCTTCTAAGAAGCAGCATCCTACCCTGGCAAATAGGAGGTGCTGGCGAACAACAGTTTTATAGCAGCTCGATGAGGGAAGTCCCAAGAGGGTTTCCTAAATTTAATTTTAACATTTTTTTATTTTTGTCAAGGAGTCTACCTTTGCTTATTTTTAAAAATAAAAATTTAAATGATAATTTAATATTAATAAATTATATTATAAAGAAAAAGGCAGCAAATGCTGCCTTTATAAAAATTTTATTCATTGTTTATAGAGAAAGCCCAAAAACAGGCTCTTTCCAAAATAAACCCCGTTAAAAAAAGTATCATCAATACTTTCATATTTCACCTCCTTTCTCTTTTTTAGATTGCCGGTTAATATAATATCAAAAATTTAAAATTATGTCAAGCGCGTTTCTTGCCAACATACATTCTTGTTTAAATTTTTATTAAAATTATGAACTTGAAGAATAAAATTTTAAGTAGTATACTTTATTTGAAATTAAGACTTAAGACTATAATAAAAAGATTTTATAATATTTTTCATTTATCTTAAAAGAATAACATAGGTGTTTGAGGTTAAACAGTATAAATTTGAAAACAATTAAAAAGTCGGCCTTTATGTGGCCGACTTCAACCTCACTTTATTAAAAATTTAAATATCTTTAAAAAAAAATTATACTTTCCGTGCATGGATTTTCCTTAACCACTTCTTTAACTTATCCATCTTTCTTCCTCCTGTTTTTTAGTTTTCTAACAAAATTATATAACAAAATTTATTTTTTTCCAAGCATTTAAGATATAATTAAAGTTTAATTAAAATGGAGGTGAAAATTTTAAATAACAAAGAAATATGGAATAGTTTTTTAGATAAAAGCAAATATATCAGTTTTTTGCAAGATTATGAGTATGGCAGCGTAGAAGAAAATTTAAACAAGGAAGTTTTAAGATTAGGAATCTTTATTGAACCGCAAAAAAATGAAATTGAAAATCAAAATTTAAAAAATAAAAAAAAATTAGTTGGTATATGCCAGATTATTGGCTATAGCGGGAAAAGAAAAGGTTTAGTTGTTCACCATGGACCAGTTATTAAAAATCCATATTTTAAAGAAGGAATAAAAAATATTCTGGAATTTCTTAAAAATAACTCTTATCATAAAAAATATAATTTTTTAAGAATAAATCCGATAAATATTTATAAGCAAAATAGTTTTAATAAAAATAAACACCAAGAATATCTAAATTTAAAAGATGAGATAATACATAAAAAAGAAGAGGAAAAAAGGAAGAATCCTTATCTTGCTATTTTTGAAAAGTTAGGTTTTAAAATTGCACCAACATATGCAGTTACTGAAAATTTTTGGCTCAAAGAAATCAAAAACGATGACGAAATGATAAGAGAAATGTCTACAACTTGTCAAAAAATGCTTAAAGATTCTCTTAAAAAAAAATTCTTAGAAATTGAAAAAACAACTGATATAAAAAAAATAGATATTTTTTGGGAAATTTATTTAGATTTATCAAAAAGAAAAAAATTTATACCCTACCCTCTTGAATTTATAAAAAAAGAATTTGAAATTTTCTCTAAAGAAAATAAAGCCTTGCTCTTTTTGGGAAAAGCACAGGGGAAATATTATTCTTCAGCTTTAGTTATTTTCTCTCACCAAGTTGCTTTTTATCATCATTCGGCCTCATACCCCATTAAAGAACCATTGAATCACAAACTTCAATGGGAAATTATTCAAGAAGCAAAAAATCGTGGCTGTAAAATTTATAATCTTTGGGGGATTGCAAGAGAAGAGAAAAAAGAACATCCTTGGTATGGTCTAACCCAATTTAAAAAAAGCTTTGGAGGTAAATTAATCAATCTTGTTCCAACTGTAGATTATAAATTTTCTTGGAAATATTATTTAACTTACTTTTACGAAAAAATAAAAAGAAGAAAACTTTAAAACATGCCCCTGGAGGGAGTCGAACCCCCAACCTTGTGGTCCGAAGCCACACGCTCTTCCATTTGAGCTACAGGGGCATATGAAAAAGAATGCTGGGGGTGGGACTCGAACCCACACGTCCTAAAAGGACCCATGGTCCTAAGCCATGGCTGTCTACCTATTCCAGCACCCCAGCATATATTTAATTTTATTAAAAAATACGAATTTGGAAAAATAAAGTTATAAGTCTTGGAATAAATACTGATAAAAAAACTAAAAACAAACCGATAAGTATTAACCTTAAATGATCGCGCACTTTTTTAACAGATTCCTCTTTAGCGGTTATATACAAAATAGCTATATAAAGCAAAACGAAAAGTAAAAAAACAGAGCTTAAAAAAAACGATAAATTAAATATTTTCTTAATTAAAGTTAAAATTCCAGGCTCTATCATTATTTTAAATTTAAAATTCAAAAACTCTACCGTGAACCAAGATAATTAAAAAATAAACCAACTAACCTAACAATACTTAAAGATAAAATAGCAAGTACTACCCCAACTAAAGCGTAAACAACCTTTTTATGAGTTTCCTTAATATTTTCAGGATTTGTAATATAAGAAATACCAGCTAACATAAGAAAAATAACTCCAAAAGCTAAGGCTAAATAATATAAAAATTGAAAAATTTTTTGAATATAATAGATAAGACAGTTATTCCAGACATCAGATGAAGGATTAGTAGATTGAAATACGGATTCTAAAGATTTTAAATCACACGGCAATAAAGATGGCGTATTTCTTGGCGTGCTCAAAGAATCAGACTGCGCATTAACCGTTAAAAAAAAAATTAAAGGATTTGAAGAATTTATAAAATTATAAAAAGATGATACGTAAAAATAACCTATTTTTAAACCTCCTTCTAACTCTTTTCTTAGTCCAGATTCAATTATTTTTATAAGGCTATAAGAGATCAGAGAGACAATAAGACCAATAATTGCCCATATTATCATCTGATGAATAGAAGAAATTGCTTTATCATCTTTTCCTTTTAGAATATATAATATACCAGCCCACGCAACAAAAATAACAGCTAATGCAGATGATAAAACTAACAAAATCTTTAAAATTTTAACAAATAAAAACTGAGCACATTCTTCAAAATTTGTACACCTAATAGCTGGTGGAGCAGTAGCAATTGGGAAATCTAACTGAGCAAACACTAAATTAGAATAAACAAAAGAAAAAAATAATAACAAAAACGTTAAAATTTTCATATATTTTTATTTTTTTAAATAAAATAATTAATTTTATAAGAATAAATTTGACTATAACCCTTGTTTTACAGCATTTTGAAGAGCGTTTATTACAGCAAAAGAAAGCAAAGCAACAACTAAACCAACAGCAGACCACAATAGGATATCTTTAGCTTTTTTTCTTTGGTCTTCACTTCCACCTTGAACAATAAATTTAATACCACCAAAAGCAAAAGCAATTACAGCAGCAGCTATAGCAAAAACTAATAAGATTTTTAATATACCCATTGCGATTGAACCAATACATTTCCTTAAAGTTTGATTAGATTCACAACCGAATAACCCCTCAATTGGGGATGGATTCTCCGGTATGTCCTGGGCAAAAATTATATTAGGCAAAATTAAATAATTTAAGACCAAAAATGCTAAAAGAATAAATTTTATATTTTTTAAGCTTTTAATTTTCATTTAAAGTTTTTAATTAATTACTAATTACGACCTTAACAATAAATTAATTTTAAAATAAAAAATTAAAAAATAAAAATATTAAATGTGGAAATTAAATCTTAAATATTTCTTCCAAAAAAAGCTGAAATAATACTTAAAATTAAGGTTATAATTAAAAGAAGGATATACCCAATGATTCCGTATTGAATATATCTATGGCCTGTTTTAATTTTTTCAGGACCAAGAAAAGAAAATAAATAAAAAAATCCTCCTAAAATAATAAGCAGAACTAAAGCAACAGGAGCTAATTTTAATACCAAATTTGTGATTTTTAAAACTATATCTTTTATCGCTGGGTATTGACAATTTCCTCCTAAATTAAATATAGAAGGAGGACAAATAGCAGAATTTGTTGTTGTATATGAAATATTTATTTCTCCCGGCTTAATCTCCCCTACTGCATTTAAAACAAACAAACAAAAAAACAAAACTGCTATAACAAAGATTTTAAAACTA
>JAPYXA010000028.1 GCA_028276075.1 Minisyncoccota bacterium | reverse complement strand
TGGTAAAAATATTTTTATTTCTGCTTTAATGTATTTTTTAATTTTATTTCAAACAAGGGGTTCTTTTTTTCAAAGCTTCTTTCTTTCTTTTATTTTTCTTCCTTTAATTTATCTTCTTAAAAACTATCTTTCTCTCTCATTATATTTATTTCTACCTTTGATTTTTGTAGTTTTTTATTCATTAAAAAAGATAACTTATTTAAACTGGTTAATTTTTTTAATTTCTTTAGCCTCTATTTTTTATTTTAACTTTTTAGGTAAAATAAGTTTAGTTTTTTATTTAATTATTACTTGTGTTTTGATAATTTATTTTAGTTTGTTTTTTATGAATAATAATTTTTTAATTTCTTTGGCTTATGGTTTAATTTTTTTTCAACTTTTGTTTTTGGTCGAATTTCTTCCATGGGGAGTTTTCACAAGGATTATTTTTTTAATTTTGTTAGTTTTTATTTTGTTAAGATATGATATAATTAAAAAGTACAATGGATTTAATTCCAATAGTTATTGAAAAAACACAATATGGAGAAAGAGCTTATGATATTTACTCGAGATTGTTAAAGGAAAGAATTGTTTTTTTGGGTACTCCTATTAATGATCTGGTGGCAAATAGTATAATTGCTCAATTTTTGTATTTGGAGCATGAAGATCCTTCCAAAGATATTAATTTTTATATTCATAGTCCAGGAGGGGAACTTCATTCTGCTTTAGCAATTTATGATACTATGCAGTTTATAAAATGCGATATACAAACAATCGGAATTGGAATTGTAGCTTCTGCAGCTTCTTTATTATTATCTGCTGGTACAAAAGGTAAAAGATTTGCTTTACCTAACACTGAAGTTTTATTGCATCAAGTACTTGCTGGTCCTTTGTCAGGTCAAGCAGTAGAAATTGAAATTGCCGCAAAGGAAATAGTAAAACTTAAAGATAGGGTTAATAAAATATTAGCAAAACATACAGGTCAACCGCTTGATAGAATTGAAAAAGATACTGATAGAGATTTTTGGTTATCTGCTGAGGAAGCAAAAGAATATGGCGTGATTGATAAAATATTGCTTAAGCGGGCGTAGTTCAGTCGGTTAGAACGCTGCCCTGTCACGGCAGAGGTCGCCGGTTCGAGTCCGGTCGCCCGCGCAATAAAAAGCAACTTATAACTTCCTTAAAATTAAAGTTTTAACAAACTTTTGTATTTTTCTAAAAAATAATAATCTTAAATAAAAACAATTTTATTGTAAATAAATCAAAGTTTGCTTAGATAATTTTTTTTGAATTTTTTTTCTTCCATTCATCAATTAGTTTATGATTCCCTGAAAGCAAAACCTTTGGTACTCTTAAATTTACATTTTTTATTTTATTTTTAATCTTTTTTTTAATAATAATTGTTTCAGGTCTTGTATAAACAGGGTAAGAGTAAAGACCGTTTTGATTTCTTTTTTCTTCAAGAGATAAAGGATGATGAAGAGTTTTAGGTAAATGTCTTGTTATAGCATCAACAATAATCATAGCTGGCAATTCTCCTCCTGTTAAAATATATTTGCCTACTGAAATTTTTAAATCAACAAACTTTTCTATTCTTGCATCAACTCCTTCATAATGACCACAGATAATAATTATTTGTTTCTCTTTTGAAAGTTTTTTTGCTAAGTTTTGATCGAAAATTATGCCAGCTGGATGAGTAAGAATTATTTTTCTTTTTTTAATTCTAGAGATTTTTTTTGTTTTCTGCAGTGCTTTGTATATTGGTTCAAATTTTAAAACCATTCCTGGTCCACCGCCATAAGGTTTGTCGTCAACTTCATGCTTATTTTTACAGAAATCTCTTGGATTCCAGAATCTGATTTTTATAATTTTTTTATCTTGTGCTTTTTTTAAAATTGAAGTATTTAGATAGCAAAAGCTTTCTGGAAAAAGAGAAATAATATCAAATATCATCTTAATTTTTATTTTAAATCATATATGATAAAATTAAAATTAAGCCGGGATAGCTCAGTGGTTAGAGCAGGCGTTTCATAAGCGTCAGGTCGTGGGTTCGAATCCCACTCCCGGCAAAATAAAATTAATATCAAACTAAAATTTAAGTTCTTCTTTAGTGTTTAAAATATCTTCTGCCCTGGCCCATCCTCTTCTGGCTTGAGCAACTCCTAGATCTAAAAAGTTTAAATGTACTGTTGAATGAGCGTCTGTGTCAATAACCATTTTTACTCCTTTTTGAATACATTTTCTGATATGTTCATCTTTGAGATCAAGTCTATTTGGGTAGGCATCTATTTCTAAAATTTTATTATTTTTTTTAGCAAACTCAATTATTTCATCTATATCTATTTCATATGGAGCTCTTTTATTTATAATTCTTCCTGTAGGATGAAATAAACAATCAACGTGAGGATTAGCTAAAGCCTTTTTTATTCTTTCTGTTTGGATATCTTTTGGTAAGTCAAAATGGGAATGAATTGCCGCTCCTACAAAATCTAACTTTGCTAAAATTTCATCTTTAATGTCTAATTTCCCATCTTTTAAAATATTGACCTCTGCGCCTTTTAAAATTTTGATTCTACCTTTAAATTTAGAATTTAATTTATCTATTTCTTGCATTTGAGAAAGCAATTTTTTTTCATCTAGTCCTCCTGTGATAGCCAAAGATTGAGTATGGTCAGTAATACATATATATTTTAAGTTTAACTTAATAGCCTCCTTTGCCATTTTTTCTATAGAATCTTGGCCATCGGTCCAATTTGTTTGAACTTGTAAATCTCCCTTGATTGATCCATATTCTATTAGTTTAGGAATTTTATTTTTTTTAGCTGCTTCTATTTCTCCTTGGTTTTCTCTTATCTCAGGAGGAATAAATTGTAGATCTAATTTTTTGTATATCTCTTCCTCGGTTTTGCCAGCAATCATTTTATTATTTTTATCAAATAATCCATACTCATTAAGTTTATATCCTTTTTTTATGGCTATTTCTCTTATAGCTACATTGTGATCTTTTGATCCAGTAAAATAAAGCAATGCTGCTCCAAAACTTTTCTCTTCCACAACTCTTAAATCAACGTCTAATCCGTTTTTAAGCCTAATCATAGCCTTAGTTGGTCCTTTAGCATAAATATGATCTATTTCTTTAAAAGTAAGAAAATAATCAATCACCTTTTCTTTGTTTTTAGAGGTAGCTAAAATATCTATATCCCCAATTGTTTCTTTTCTTCTCCTATAAGAACCACAAGGAGATATTTGACTTACGTATTTGCTATCTTTTAAGAATAAGACCAATTCTTCAACTATAGGAATAATAAAACCCAAGACAAATCTTCCTGTTCCTTGTTTAAATAAATTAATACTTTGAAGAATTTTATTTTCACTTTTTTCTCCAAATCCGGGAAGTTTTCTAATTTTATGTTCCAAACATGCTTTTTCTAAATCTTTAATATCTTTAATTTTTAAAGCTTTATAAAGTTTATAAACTATTTTAGGGCCTATTCCTTCTATAGCTGTCAAATTTTCAATATCTACTGGTACTTCTTTTTTAAGATTTTCTAATTCTTTTATTTTTCCAGTTTCAATGTATTCAATAATTTTTTTTGCTATAGATTCTCCTATACCGGGCAATTCCTTTAATTTTTCTTCTCCGTTCCTTCTTATAAATTCCTCTATGTCTTCATCTAAAGCTTCTATAGAATAAGCAGCTTTTTCATAGGCTTGAGGTTTAAAAGGGACATCTTTCATTTCAAGATATAAAGCAATCATTCTTAAAATCTTGGCTATTTCGAGATTTTTCATCTTATTTTAATTTTATTAGATTATATGTTAAAAATTAAAATCAAAAGTTAAAATATTGAAAATAAAAGTTCCTCTAATAACAAAGACTTTTAAAATATGGTATAATATTAAATAAGATGTTTCCAGTAAACCGTTTTACTTTTAAAGCGCAAGAAGCTTTACAAGAAGCTCAAAATAAGACATTTGAATTACATCATGCTGAAATTAGGGGTATTCATATTCTATGGGGTATTTTAGTGGTTGAAGAAACTATCATTTCGGATATTTTAAAAGAGCTAAAAGTTAATTCTGATCTTCTTCTTCATACTTTGGAGGACGAACTTAATAGATTACCTAAAATTTTTACAGGTGGGAATATAGCTCAACTTTACATTTCTCAAGAGGGATATCAAATTTTAGATCAAGCTAATTATTTTGCTAGAAAAATGGGAGATGAATTTATATCTCTTGAGCATATTTTGTTGGCTTTGACAGAAATAAAATCGCCGGCCAAATATATCCTAGAAAGATTTGGGATAACATTTGAAAGAGTATCGAAAATAATTTCTGCTTTAAGGAAAGGAGAAAAAGTAGTTGATGAAACTCCAGAAACAAAATACAAATCATTAGAAAAATACAGTCTCAATTTAACAGAATTAGCTAGAAATAAAAAACTTGATCCTATAATTGGCAGAGATAAAGAAATAAGAAGAATTATAGAAATTTTATCTAGAAGAACAAAAAACAATCCAGTACTGATTGGAGAAGCGGGTGTTGGTAAAACTGCTATTGTTGAAGGTCTTGCTCAAAGAATAGTTAATAATGAAGTTCCTGAATCTATAGCTAGAAAAGAAATTTTAGCGTTAGATATAGGTGCATTAATTGCAGGCACTAAATATCGTGGAGAATTTGAAGATAGATTGAAAGCTATTATTAAAGAAATTAAACTTAATGCAGGCCGATATATACTTTTTGTAGATGAAATGCATACTTTAGTAGGCGCAGGAGCAGCTGAGGGAGCAATTGATGCTTCAAATTTATTAAAACCAGCCTTAACTAAAGGAGATTTTCAAGTTATTGGTGCTACTACTTTTAGGGATTATAAACTTTATATTGAGAAAGATCCAGCTTTTGCAAGAAGATTCCAACCTGTGGTAGTAGAGGAGCCTTCCATTGAAGATACAATAGCAATTTTAAGAGGACTTAAAGAGAAATATGAACTTCATCACGGAGTTAAAATTTTAGATAGCGCTATTGTTGCAGCAGTTAAACTTTCTTCTAGGTATATTACTAATAGATTTTTGCCAGATAAGGCAATAGATGTAATTGATGAAAGCGCTGCCTCAGTAAAAATAAAACTTCAGACTATTCCACCTGAAATAGAAGATTTAGATAAGGAAATTAGAAAATTAGAAATCGAAAGAGAAGCTTTAATTAAGGAAGATTCCAAATCAAAAGTTCAACTTAAAGAAATTGAAGATAAAATTCTTAAATTAAAAAAAGAAAAGGATAAACTAAAGGATAAATGGAGCATTGAGAAAAAGGCTAATGAAAGATATCAAGAACTTAAAAAGAATCTGGAGACTTTAAAGATGGAAGCAGAGGACGCAGAAAGAAATAGTGATTTTACAAGAGTAGCAGAAATATTATATGGAGAAATGCCCGAGATAGAAAAAGAGTTGAAAAATATAGAAACTAAAATTAAAAGAATAAAGTCTAATTTTATAAAAGATGCAGTAACTGAAGAGGATGTAGCAGAGGTGGTTGCACGTTGGACAGGTATTCCTGTAAAGAAAATAATGGAAAACGAAGTTGAAAAACTTATAAAGGCTGAAGAAATTTTATCACAAAGAGTTGTTGGTCAGGAAGAAGCGATAAAAGCAGTAGCTAATGCTTTAAGAAGAGCAAGAGCAGGCTTGGCAGATGAAAACAGGCCTATTGCTAGCTTTTTGTTTTTAGGCCCTACAGGAGTAGGTAAAACAGAATTGGCAAAGACCTTGGCTGAATTTATGTTTAACGATGAAAAAGCTATTTTAAGAATTGATATGTCTGAGTATATGGAATCTCATTCAGTTGCTAAACTTATTGGTTCTCCTCCAGGTTATGTCGGATATGAAGAAGGCGGAAGATTAACTGAAGCAGTTAAATATAGACCATACAGTTTAATTTTGTTTGATGAAATTGAAAAAGCTCATCCTGAAGTATTTAATATTCTGTTGCAAATATTAGATGACGGAAGATTAACAGATAGCAAAGGCACAACAGTTAGTTTTAAAAATACAATTATAATTATGACTTCGAATATAGGTAGCTATCTTTTTAGAAAAATGGGATCTATTGGTTTCAGTGATGAGAAAAAAGAACCACTTGAAGATTATAAAGATAAAATACATAAAGCTTTAAGAGATTTTTTTAAACCTGAATTTCTAAATAGAATTGATGAAATTATTATTTTTAAGCCTTTAACTAAAGAAGACTTAAGAAAAATTGTAGATATACAACTTGAGAGAGTAAGAAAAAGAATAATGGAAAAGGGCATAACAGTTGATTTTAGCGATGATCTTAAGGAATTTCTAATTGAAAAAGGATTTGACGAAGTTTATGGAGCAAGACCTTTACAAAGGGCAATTCAGAAATATTTACTTGATCCATTAGCCGAAAAATTAATTTCAAATAAAATTCAATCCGGACAGTCGATTTTTTTAAATGCTAAAAAAGGGCAAGTTGACCTAACTTTGAAGAAATGAATTTCGGAAATTTATTTAATAACATAAGTTCTTATTTAAAAGATTCTTTTTTAGAGTTAAAGAAAGTAAGGTGGCTTTCAAGAGAACAGACAACTGAACTTACTATTGAAGTTATTATTTTTTCTTTAATTTTTGTTGTTATTTATGGGATTTTTGACGCTATATTCATAAAATTACTTTTTATGTTTAGATAAATATTTATCAGGAAAAGAGGGCGATTTTTAAGTTAAATTTTGTTATAATATAAAAATAAATAATCATATTTATT
>JAPYXA010000047.1 GCA_028276075.1 Minisyncoccota bacterium | reverse complement strand
TTCTCCTTCTTTAAACACTCGTGCTGAAAATTTTGTTTGATAGTTTAATTCTAAATCAGTAGCTGAAATATAAACTTCATTATTTTTTGAAGATAAATAAAAATAATTTAAGATATTTAAATCTGTTTTATTAGGACAAATATTATTAACTATTTGTATTACTTCTTTTAATTTATCTTTTAATACACTTATTTTCATATTATTAATTATTACTTTAATATTTTAATAATAATTATAATAAGATATGTTAAATTGTTAAAAACTTTTATTATTTAAATTTTATAATAAATTATTTAAAATAAGGAAATAATAAATTTTTAATATTCTGTTTAAAACTCGTTAATTAATTTTCTAAAATTTTTGATTTTAAAATTTCTATTTCTTGACTAAGAAGTGGGTTATCTTTTATCTCTTTGGCAATTTTTTCATAAGAATAAATTATTGTTGTATGATCCTTTTTAAGAATTTCTCCTATAGAAGGATATGAAAGCTGATTTATTTCTCTTAAAAAATAAATCAATAATTTTCTTATTTTAACCAAGTGTTTAATTCTACTTTTTTTCAAAATATCATCTTCTTTAACATCGTAATGTTCGCTTAGAGTTTTAATTATTTTTTTAGGACTTACTTTTTTATAATAATCTTTAGAAAATTTTTTAATAAGATCTTCAACTTTTTCGATGGTAATTTTCTCTCCTTGGTTATATCTAAAAATAACACTACTTAAAGCACCTTCAAGTTCTCTTATATTTTTTGTTATTTTTTGCGCTATGATATCATATACAAAATCATCAAAAATTACCCCTTTTTCTTGAGATTTTAATTTCAAAATAGCAAATCTTGTTTCATAGTCAGGAGGATTTATATCTATGACAAGGCCTCCTTCAAATCTTGATCTTAGTCTAGCTTCTATGTCAGGTATGAGTTGAGGTGGTCTATCAGATGAGAAAATTATTTGTTTTGAGAGATTGTATAAATAGTTAAAAGTATGAAATAATTCTTCTTGAGAGGCATTTTTACCTGATAAAAAATGAACATCATCTAAGATTAAAATGTCTACATCTCTAAACTCAATTTTAAATTCTTCAACGCTGTGATTTTTAAGTGAATTTATAAATTTATTAGTAAATTCTTCTGTGGTTAAATATTTAAGTTTTATTTTTTTATGGATTCTTAAGGCTTCATTTCCAGTAGCTTGAAGAAGGTGTGTTTTGCCAACACCTACTGGTCCGTAAACAAATAAAGGATTATGAAGTTTGCCAATAGATTTTGCTACGCTTTGACAAGCTGTAAATGCTAATTCGTTGCTTGGTCCAACCACAAAATTATCAAATCTATATCTTGGATTAAGGTTTGTTTGAGGATTGATTTCAAAAATGCTTAAATGTTTTTCAATTGTTTGTGTCTTTTTAACTAATTTTTCTTTATAGTTAACTTTTAATGTTGGTTTAGTTGAAACAATTAGTTCAAAGTTCTTTATTTCTGGAATAACATCTTTAATAGATCTTAGGATAATTTGGGTAAATTTTTTTTCTAGCCAATCTTTGACAAATTTACTAGGAACTTCTATTTTTAAATACCCATGAGAGTAATTCTTAGGTTCAAAATAAGAAAACCAAACTTTATAAACTGATTCTCCAACGTTAGTTTTGATATTGTTTAATATTTTATCCCAGGTTGTTTGAAAAAATTCCTCTGTCATTGCTTAAAATTATATTTAATTTTAATAAAATAATCAAATACTAGATAAGTTAAATAAGTGTGGAAAATTTGTGGAATAAAACTTTTTTTACTAAAGCATCTGCCAAATTTTTTTCTCTTGGTATGATGTTTATTTGTATTTCTTTAAAATCAAGTTTAAGATTATGAAATTTTATAAAATACTTAAATAAGTTCTCTTCTAAGATTTTAAATTTACCCTGGATTTGTCCGCCAACCACTTGACTATCTGTGTTTATTATAATTATAGAATTTTTTGATTTTTCTTTGCCAATTAAATGTTTAATTTTTTCCAGACAAAAAATTATAGCCAAATACTCTGCCTGATTATTTGTGGCCACTCCTATTTCTTGGCTGAATTTTTTAATTTGATCTTTAATTTTTATCACACAAGAAATTGCAGCCTTTCCCGGATTATTAATTGCCCCTCCATCTGTATAAGCTTCTATTTTAAGATTTTCTGTAGTTTCTTTATTTACTTCTTCTTGATCATAATTTATAATTTTTAAGAAAACCTTATAACTTGCATAAGCATCGCTTAAAGCTTGATGAGATTTTCCTCTTTCAATGCTTAAGGTTTTACAAATTTTTGATAAGGTTTCTTTATCTCCTAAATTTTTTATACCAAACCGAGAAACTGCCATAGAAAATATATCTATTTTTCTATAGTCAAAAGGATCATCTAAACCAATATCAAAAAAAGCTTTTTCTAATCTTGCCCAATCAAAATGGTTTATCCAGCCTGCAAAAATTTTGTCTTTAAATTTATGATATAAAATTTTTAAAACTTCTTCAAGGTCTTTTGCGTCTTTCCATTTATCTTCTGAAAATCCTATTATTTTTAAAGATTTAGGATCGGATTTTGTAATGTCCTTTGGTTTAATAAGATAATTAAAAGATTCCTTGATTTTTAATTCACTATCAGTTATTAAACCTCCAATTTCTAAAATATCAGCATCAGGTCTTAAAGATGAAGTTTCTATATCTAAAAATATTATATCTTTTTGTTCAATAGCAAAATTTTTCATTTTTATATATTAGATTTTTTTATTTTTTTCAAAAGCAGGAAATGTTTCAGTTGCTAAATAATGAAGCATAGCTCCTCCTCCTGTTGAAACATTTTTAAATTTAGAGATTAATCTTTTTTGTTCTAAAAATGACAAAGTATCTCCTCCTCCTACTAAAATAAATTTATTTTTTAATTTTAATAAAAATTTAGCAAACTCAAGTGTTCCTTTTTGGAAAGGTTTGTTTTCAATAAATCCCAAGGGTCCATTCCAGATAATATATTTTTCTTTTTTTAACTCTTCAAAAAGTATTTTAAGACTTTCCTGACCGATATCTACTATAAAGTCTTTTAAGCCAATCTCTCCTAAAGATTTATTTTTAATAATAATCTTTGGTTTAGATTTGTTAAAAAAATTAATTTTTTCGTTTGATTCTACTATTAGAAAGTCAAAAGGTACTAAAATTTTTGGAGATTTTAAATTTTTTAATTCTTTAATCATTTTTTTTTCGTATAAAGATTTTCCTAATTCAAATCCTTTGGCTTTTAAAAAAGTATTAGCTAGACCTCCTGCTAAAATAACACACTTTGATTTTTTTACGAATTTATATACTAAAGGAAGTTTGGTAGAAATTTTTGCTCCAGACAATACTAAAACACATTTGTTTAAATTTTTTAAGACTTTGTTTAAAAGATTTATTTCTTTTTCAAAATTAAAACCATAATAAGTTTCTAGTATCTTAGGTAGAAGATAAACAGAGGTGTGTTTTCTATGAGCTACTGAAAAAGCTTCAAAGATAAAAACTTCTCCTAAAGTACTTAATTCTTTAGCAAAATTTAAATCACAATTTTCTTCCCCTTTAAAATTTCTTATATTTTCTAAAAAATTAAATTTTTCTTTTGGTTTTGATTTTAAATCTTCAAGAAAACCAATTTTTATTTTCAATAATTTTTCAAAAGAAGGAATATTTTTTTTTAAAGAGATACCATTTTGAAAATGACTTATTAAAATAATTTGTCTTGCTTGTTTTAATGAATCTATTGTTTTTTTAGCAGAGAAAATTCTGTATTTATCAAAAATTTTTTTATTAATAAAATTAATGTTAAAATCTACCCTGAGCAGAATATTTTTATTTTTGATTTTATCTTGATTAAATTTTAAAAGTTTATTTTTATTTAGTTTGATCATTAATTAAATTTTAATTTAAAACTCGAAGATATCCAATTTTGTAATTGATTTTTATAAATTTTTTATAGTTAGTTTTTTAATTTTCTTTAGTTCTATACTGAAGTGCTTCTGCTAAAGATTGAACATCGATTTTTTCTTTGTTTTCATAATCAGCAATGGTTCTTGCAAGTTTTAATATTTTATGTACCCCTCTTAATGAAAGCCTATATTTATCAATGGCATTTTTTAAAAAATTTTCACTTTCAGCTGTTAGTTTACAG
>JAPYXA010000037.1 GCA_028276075.1 Minisyncoccota bacterium | reverse complement strand
AAAAAGATTCTGGGCTATTTTCATAGTTGTATCTGTATCAAATTTAAAAAATAAGTTTGCATCTTTTAAAAGATTGCTGGTATCATATGGGGGAAGAGGTTTTATTTCTTGATTATCTTTTTCTAAAAATTTTATTTCAATAAAAAGATTGTCATTTTTAAATTTGTCTTTTAAGAGTTTGATCGTTCTTTTGCTTGAGGATATAAAATTTATTTGTTGGTTATTAAAGTTGATGTTTATAACATAATGTTTGTTTTTAATTTTTTCTTCTTTTTCTAAAATCCACCCTAATACAGGTGTTTGAACTCTACCAGCCGAAAGATTCAAATTTTGAAATTTTTTTTGGATTTCTTCGCTTAATCTAAAACCTATCCATCTATCCGATATTCTTCTTAAAATTTGGGCTTTTACTAAATTGAAGTTGATATCTTTTGGTTCTTGTATTCTTTTTATAAATTCCTCTTTTGTAATTTCATGAAGTTCGATCCTTTTGATATTTTGATTGTAAGGATAAAGGTAGAATAATAGGTCAAAAGCTATCTTCTCTCCTTCTGTGTCTGGATCAGTGGCTAAATAAACTTTGTCAACTTCAGAAGCGATTTTTTGTAAATTTTGAATAAGTTCTTCCTTTGAGGTTATATCTTTACTTTTGCAAATGATACATTCTGTTTCATCGTTTTGAAGATGCCGTTGACAGTTTTGACATATTTTTAGTGGTTTAAAAATTGGGACGAAATTGTTTTTTTCTAATTTAACGCCGTAAAAGCCTTCTTGATGAACTAAATCAACAAAATGGCCCAATGTGGCGCAAATATTTAAATGAAGTTTCCCTAAAGATATTTCGTATAAAATGATCTTATCTTTTATTCTTTTTGACGGCTTACCAAAAAAATTTGCTAAAGTCTTAGCTTTAGTAGGTGATTCTACTATAACCAAAACGCTTTCAATCGGATCTTTAAAAATGAATTCTTCCCCTTCCAAGACCTTTTTAACTATTTTACGATCATCATCTATTTTTTTTAAAATGTTATCTAAATTTTTTTCATCAAATTCTTTAAATTCTGTTAGATAACCCAAAATTTTTAATTTATCTTCTAAATGCTTTAAAGTTTTTAAATCATCTACTAAAATTACTGACAGTCCTTTTGTAAGACCGAGTGGAAAAAGCCTGGATGTTCTACCTGATGCTTGTAAATAACCCCGTGGATCAGAAACTATAAGGTAAAAATCTCCCTCTTCTTTTTTTAATGTGAGTCGAGGATGATTTTCAATAGCTTTAATTATTTTTTTATCATTAATTAAACTCTCATAATTATTTTTTATGCTTTCTATTTTTTCTTTCAAACTATTGTTTATAAGTATTTGCTCCTCTTTTAAGAAAGAAATTTTTTTAAGAAATCTTATATCTTTTTCAATTAAGGTTTTATTTTCAACTATCTCTCTTAATGATAAAGCCAAAAGAAAAAGATTGAATGGAGAATAAGATGTTTTAAGAGGGATTTTAAATTTTGGGACACCAACAAAGAGAGCATATCTTATTTTTTGAGGAAAATCTATTCCTCTAGTTAAGGGGTTTCGTACATTGCTGAAGCCAACTACCACCTGAATTTTATCATTTAAAAATAGATTTTGATTTTTAGTATTAAATTTTTCATATGAAATAGCTTCAATATTGTGATCTTTTAAAAATTGTAAATAATTGTTTAAATCTTCTTTATTAAAATCATCATTTAAAAATATAAGTCCTCCATTGCCTAATCTCTTAATATAAGATATAGATTTTTTTAAAAGAACAGATTTTAATTCAGTTATATTTTCTGTTTTTTTATTTATTAATGAATAAAGCTCTTCTATATTTCTTAAAGAAGTAGTAGAAGAACCTATTTCAAAACCTAATAATTCTCTAAAAAGAAATATTCTTTTTGTTCTGGGCGTTAAAGTTGCAGAGGCAGCAATAATAATACCCTTTTCTTTTTTATTAATTTTTAAATTTTCTATAGCATCATAATCATTTTTATTTTTAGCTTTTCTTTTTTTATCAATTATTTCTAAAGCCTGATTTATTTCTTCTTCGGTAAATTTAACAAGCTTTAGGATTTTATCTATATTTTTTGGCTGACGAATTAATGAATCGGCATCATCAATAAAAACCATATCAAAATCTTTTGGAATAATATCGAAATTTTTATGAAGAAAATAAGAGGTAGTTAAAAGAATGTCAAAATTGCTTGATTTTAATAATTCTTTATCCTCTTTTTCTTTAATTACTAAAACTTTTTTTGTTGATTTGATTTTTTTTAGCTTGTTTTCTAAATTTTTAAGTAGTATTTTAGATGGAACCAAATAATAAACTTTTCCTCCCAAATAATGAGAAATTAAATTACCAAAAGTAGTTTTTCCTATGCCTGTTGGTGCTATAATAGAGAAAGAATCTCCTTTAAAAATTCTTTTTGCCCAATAAAGTTGAATTTTTAAGGGTTCATGTCCCAGATTCTTTTTAAAAAAGACCTTAAATTTTTTTAACTCTTGATAACTTAAATATTCATCTTTAAAATATTTCAAATCTTCTTTATCTACATTTAAACTTTCTTTTAATTTCCAAATAGGTTTTTTAAATTTTTTAAAATCTTTTTGACAAAAACCATATTTATAAATTTCCTCAAAATAAGTATCACTTTTATCAATCGGACATCCACTTAGATAAAAAACTTTTAAATTATTCATTTACAAATAGTAATTATATTTTCAATATTATTATTTTATAACTTAAGTATTTTAAAATTTGAAGATATTTATTTTTATAAAAAGATTTATCATACCAAATTCTAATTTTACCTTAAATTTTAGATTAATGATATAATTTTATAAAAATATGAAACTTAAAGAAATATTATCAAATTTAAAAAATAACCAAGCCTTATTGCATTATAACGTCTCAACTTTTGAACAGATTAAGGCTGGAATTGAAGCTGTTAAAGAAACGAAAATTCCATTAATTTTTGGTGTTTCTGAAGGAGAAAGAGAATATTTAGGGGAAGAATTGGTAAGAAAAATTTTAGATTTTTATGAGCAAGATGAAAATTTAAAAGATTTAATTTTTTTAAATGCTGATCATTGCAAAAGTTTAAAATCTGCAATAAATGCAATTAATTTAAATTATGATGCAGTTTTGTTTGATGGAAGTGATTTTAATACAGAAGATAATATAAAAATTACCAAAGAAATAGTAATTTATAAAGAAGATAAAGATATATTAATAGAAGGAGAAGTTGGTAAAATCGAAGGAAAATCAGAAATTCAAAATGAAGTTGAGGTAAAAGAAGAACATTTAACAAAAATTGAGACAGCAGTTAAATTTGTTGAAGATACAAAGGTTGATTTATTGGCAGTTTCAATTGGTAATATTCATGGAATTACAGATAAAGAACCAGAACTTGATATTGAAAGAGGAAGGGAAATTGCTGAAACAGTTAAAATTCCGTTAGTTTTACATGGGGCTTCTGGACTTTCTTTAGAAAAAATAAGAAAATGTATACAAGTAGGATTTAAAATAGTTCATTTCAATACTGAGTTTAGAAAAATTTGGAAGGATAATTTACTAAAAAGTTTAGCAAAAGAAACTATTACTCCTTATAAAATTTTACCCTCGGTTGTTGAGGCTTTAAAAATAAAAATAATTGATTATCAAAAAAAAATTTTTAATTTTGAAATTAATTAAGATATATTTAATTTAATAAAAAAAGCGCGGATTTTTATATCCGCGCTACTAAAAATACTAAAGATTTTCCCACTCCTCGCAGTTGAATTCTTTGTCATAATAGGCCAGCCATCCTATTAATTCTTGTTTTCTCGGCCTTACTATGGCTTTTCCCCACCATTCTTTTATAAGTTTCTTTGAGTTTGTGTCTATTTCATCCGGCCTAATAAACCAAAAACCTTCGCAAAGAAAAACATTTCGTAGCGAAGGTATTATTAATGTTGTTTGTGGGTTTTTAATTGAGGGCATTATAACTAAAAAGTTATAGCCCTCCTCCGGGCCGAATGTGAAATAGATAATACTATCGGCCCAGAAATTTTTTCCTTGTATGTCGACTTGTACAAGGTAATCAGTGACCAGTGAAAAATTAAACTGGAGCAGGGTCTCTGGTTTTTTGTTTAATTGATAACCTATTTTTCCTGGGACAGTGATTTCTTTTTCTTTTCTCTGGAGTCTCATTTCTTTCTCCTCCTTTTTTAGTTTGCTTATATAATTAAAGCATAAAAAAATATTTTTGTCAATATCTATTTTGTTTCATGTATATTTATTATTTTTAATATTCATTAAAATAAAAAGTAAAATTTAGCTTATTCTTTTATAAATAATTGCTCCTCCTAAAACTATTTTGTTTTTATAAAAAACTATAGCTTGGCCTGGGGAAATCATTTTTTGAGGATTTTTGAACTCAATAATTTTGTTTTTAAGGTCTATTCTTGCTTTTACTAATGGTTGGCGATGTCTAAATCTTACATCAGCTGTAAACGGCTTTTCTGGATTTAGATGAATTTTTTGAAAAAAATTTTTACCATTTGATATATCTTCTTTTATTTTTTTAAAGGTATTTAAGGATAGAATGTTTATTTCATCTATTTGAATTTTTCGAGTAAATAAAGCAGGATCATCTTTTTTAGCTACAATTATTAAGTTTTCTTCTGGAATTTTATAAGCTACATAATAAGGTCCATCGCCCTTTTTTATATTTAAGCCATGTCTTTGTCCTTCAGTAAAGTAAAAATAACCAGGATGTGTTCCTAAAATTTTTCCTTTAGTATCAATTATTTTTCCTTCTTTGGGTTCTATAAATTTATTTAAAAAATCTGTTAACTTAACTTTACCCACAAAGCAAATACCCATGCTTTCTTTTTTATAAGCAACATCCAAATTATTTTTTTCAGCTATTTTTTTAACTTGTGATTTAAGTAAATTACCTACTGGAAATATTAATCTCTTTAATTTTTCTTTATCAACTTTCCACAAAAAATATGTTTGGTCTTTGTTGTTATCTTTGCTTTTGGTTAAAATAGTCTCATTGTTTTTAAACAAGAATATTTCTTCTAAATTTTCAATTAGTTTGAAATTTTTATTTTTTGTTTCAACTATTTTTAAAGTTTTAGCATAATGGCCAGAAGCTATAAAGTCAAAATCTAAATTTAAAGCTTTTTCAAAAAAAACCCCGAATTTAATAAATTGATTACAGTA
>JAPYXA010000036.1 GCA_028276075.1 Minisyncoccota bacterium | reverse complement strand
CCTTGAAATTAGAGTTTTTAATTCCAAATATCAAGAAATTTTTAATCAGACATTAAAAATGAATGATTACGGAACTATTGAGACTAAATTGATATTAGATAAAAATTCTCCTTTAGGTACTTATAGAATCTGCGCTAATTATGATTGCAGCTATTTTGAAGTTTTAGAATATGTTCCTGCTCCTTTTAAAGTGGAAATTAAAACTGACAAAGACGAATATATTTCTAAAAATACTGTTAATTTAGATATCGAAGCAGAATATTATTTTGGCGTTCCTGTTGAAAGAGGCAAGGTAGAATATACCATAGCTTCTCAAAATTATTATTTTGATAGATATCGAGATGGTTACTTTAATTTTGAAAGAGATCGTTATTATTATCCACCTTATGATTATGGAGATAAATTTATTTTAAGAGGAGAAACAACTTTAGATTCTCAAGGCAAGGCAAAAATTTCCAAAGTTTTAGATATAGAAAAAATTTTTAATGAAGAGGAAAGAAAAAGCAAAATCATTGTGGTTGATGTTACAGTTAAAAATACTTTAGGCCAAAGTGTTTCCGCACAAAAATCTTTTATTTTACATAATGGTGAATTCTATTTAGGATTATCTTCAGATAAATATTTTGTTGGCAAAAATGAAAAATTTAATTTGAAAGTGAAATCTGTTGATACGCAGGGAAAAGAAATAAGTGTCGATAATATAAAATTAGATATTTATCGAATTCAATGGATTTCAGCAAGAAGACAAGATGCTACAGGAGAATATTCTTATGAATGGGAGAAGAAAAGAGAACTTGTAAAAAGTTTTAATTTCGGTACTGATTATAAGGGAAATTATAATTTTGTCCTTCAACTTGATAAAGAAGGAGAATATGAGGCAGAAATTAAAGCTAAAGACAGAAGAGGTAATATGATTTCCAATGTTTATAGTTTTTATGTTGGTGGAGAAGGCGAAGTTACGGTGAGATATTTGGAAGATACTCAGCTTGAAATTGAAACTAGAAAGAAAGATTTAAAAGTTGGTGAAGAAGGCAATATAATTATTAAATCACCATATAAAATAGCAAAGGCTTTAATTTCTATAGAAAGAGGAGAAATTTTTGATTATCAAATTAAAGAAATTACGAGCAATCTTTATAACTTTGCCTTTAAAGTCAAAAAAGAATACTCACCCAATATTTATGTTTCTGTTTTGTTGTTTTCACAAAACCCGGAAGTAAAATTTGCTCAAACCGAATTCTATATAGATAGAAAACAATATGAGCTTGATATTGAAGTAAAATCTAATAAAAAGTTTTACTTACCTGGAGAAGAAGTAGTTTTAGATATTACCACTAAAGATTGGTTAGGAAGAGGAGTGTCTGCTGAGGTTTCTATAGCAGTTGTTGATCTTTCTGTGTTAGCTTTAAAAGGTAATCCGAAGAAAAATCCTTTAATCTTTTTCTATGATGGTTTTCCTTTAACAGTTTCTTCTGCTGCTAATCTTAAAAATATTTTAGTTGCAGAAGAGATAAAAGAAGCAGAAGGTGTAAAGGGTGGTTCTGGAATGGTAGAAGAAGCTTTAGCAGTTAAGAAAAGAGGAATATTTAAAGAAACTGCTTTCTGGCAAGCAGTGGTGAGGACAGATTCTCAAGGCAAAGCTCAAGTTAGATTCACTTTGCCCGATAATTTAACAAGTTGGCAAACAGAGACATTAGGATTAACCAAAGATACTAAATTAGGCGTTAACTATATTGAATTTTTAACAAGAAAAGAATTAATGGCTGTTCCTTTCAAACCGAGATTTGTTGTTCCTGGAGATGAGTTTTTTGTTGGTGCGCAAATTTTCAATCAATCAAAGAATGTAGAAAGAGTAAAAGTGAAATTTGAAAGTAAGACTTTAGTTTTAAAAGAGAGTTTTTCAGAAAAAATAATTATTGTTGATCCTGAAAAATCAGCTACTGTTTATTTTAAAGTCTACGCTCCTTACTCGATTAAATCTGGCGAGCATAATTTTGTTATTTCAGCTTTTGGAGATAAATTACAAGATATTGTTGAACAAACTATAAAAATTACTCCTAATAATACTTATGAAGTTGTTGCTTCTTCAAATTATACTTCTTTGCCTGTATTTAAAGAATATGTCTATTTACCTGGGAATATTGAAAAAGATAGAGGAGAATTAAAGATAAAAACTTCAGCTACTTTAGCAGTTTTTCTTTCTGATGCTTTAAATTATCTTCTTCAATTTCCTTATGGTTGTTCAGAGCAAATTTCAAGTAAATTAAAAGGAATAGCTGTTGTTAAAAAAGCCTTGAATATCCCAAATTTAATTGAAAAATTCAAATTAGAAAAAATAAAATATAATGACAAAGAATATACTATTGATGAAGTGGTTCAAATTGGTTTACAAAAACTTTATAATAATCAAACATTAGATGGTGGTTTTTCTTGGTGGGAGAAAGGTAGGCCAGATTTTCATCTTACTTTATATGTTGTTGAGACTTTGAACTTACTTTCTCAATCAGGATTTAATATAAATCAATACTCTTTAGAGCGAGCTTTTGATTATCTTTATAAAGAAATCACTAGTAATCAAGAATTGAATCAAAATCCAGATACTATAATTTTGACAGCTTATACTCTCTTAAATTCACGATCTTTTGCTAATAATGAAGTTTTGGAAGAAAAAATTAGACAAATTGTTAATAATGATAACCTTATTAAGAAAAAATTAAGTAATACCTCTTTAGCTTATTTAGCTATAGTGACAACAAAAGGTTTTGATAAAAATTTGGAGAAAAAGGTTTTTGATATTCTTGATAATAGAGTTGATATTGATTCGAGAGGTGCTTTTTTGGAAACAGGAAAAAAATTTTTATGGGAATATTATGAAACACCTATTAAAAATACAGCTTTGTATTTAAAAGCTAAAGTAGCAAGAAAAGAAAATGATCCAATATTGGAAAAAGTCTTAAGGTGGATTTTAAATTCTAAATATAAAGATGGTTCTTGGGGGTCAACTCAAAATACAGCTCTAGTAATTGATGCTTTAACTGATTATTTAGAATGGAAAAAAGAGACAAATTCAAACTTTACTTTAGAAATTTTGGTTAATGATAAGAAAAAAGGTCAATTTACTTTTAATCCTCAGACAATTTTAGAACAATTTTTAAAAGAAATGCCAGTTAAAAATTTAAAGTTTAATGGCAATAATATTATTACTTTTAAAAAAGAAAATCACAATCAAACAACTAATGCTTATTATTACGATCTTGCTTTAAGGTACTATCTTAAAGCCGATAAAATTTCTCCTCGAGATGAAGGATTTAGTATTAAAAGAGGTTTTTACAAGTTAGAAGATAAAGAAAATAAAAATCCAATTAAAAATGTTAAAGTTGGAGAAATTTTAAGAGCTAATATTCAAGTTATTGTTCCAAAAACAAGAAATTTTGTAATGATTGAAGATTTCATACCTGCAGGAATGGAAATTGTTAATCTTGATTTAGCTACTGAACAAAAATCATTAAGACTACAAGAAAAAGATCTAAAGGGAAGAGAATTGATACCAGATTTTAAAGAGATACGTGATGATAGATTATTTTTGTATGTTGAAAGATTAAAACCGGGAGTTTATGAATTCGAATATTTTGTAAGACCTCTAATTAAGGGCAAATTTATCCACTTACCAGCACAAGTTTTAGAGATGTATTTCCCTGAGAATTTTGGCAGAACCTCTGGTGATTATTTTGAAATTGAGTAAGAATGGATAAAAATCATTTAAAAAACCAAATTCTTCTCCTAATAATTTTTCTTAGCTTCTTTTTTTTAATTATTGCCTATAATTTACAAAAAAAATTAACAGAAACTTATTTAAGTTATAACTCAGTTGTTTTAAAAGATAGATATGGAGAAATAATTACTCTTCTACCAAATAAAAAAGGCTATCGAGTACAATATATTGATAAAATTCCTTCACACTTTAAAGAATTTCTAATTAAAAAAGAAGATAAATATTTTTACTATCATTTTGGTTTTAATCCTGTAAGCATTTTTAAAGCAGGAATTTCTAAATTGGGCATCGGTGAAAGAAAGGGCTCTAGTACTATAACTCAACAATTGGCAAAAATTTTACTTGGTAAAGAAAAAGAAAGAAATTTGAAGAATAAATTAATAGAACTTGTTTATGCTTTAAGTTTAGAAATTTTTAAGAGCAAAGAAGAGATATTAAATATGTATGTTAATTCAATTTATTTTGGTAATCAAATACAAGGCTTAAAAGAATCCAGTCAATTTTACTTTGGTGTTTCACCAGACTTTTTAACTGATGGCCAAATCCTTCAACTTTTAGCAACAATTTCTAACCCTAATGAAAATAATCCATTGAGATTTGAGAATTTAAAAGTAGCTACAAAATTAGCTAAAAGGTTTAATTTAGATAATTCTCAATTACATTTTACTGATGTTAAGGAAGTTAAAGAAAATATGAAAAATTATTTAAATGAAGAAACATCATTTGAGGTTTTAGATTATTTAAGAGATAAAAATTTAAGTAATCTAAAATCTTTCCAATTAACCATTGATAAAAGATTAACTGAAAAAATAAGAAATATTGTTAAAAGGAATATAGCTTATCTTAAATTTAAAAAAGCTGCTCATTCAGCAGCCATTGTTATCAAGTTACCAGAAAATGAAATTTTAGCTTTGATCGGTTCTCCTAATCCAAAATCTTTTTACGGAGGTTATCAAATAAATATGTTAGAAAAACCAAGAGCAGTAGGTTCAACAATCAAGCCCTTTATTTATTTAAAGGCTTTTGAAAAAGGTTTAAGGCCTTATACTTTAGTTGAAGATAGAGAGTATAAATATGTTTCAGGTTTAGGCTTCCCCTTTTATCCTAAAAATTTTGATTATAAATATAGAGGTACAGTTTCTTTACATTATGCTTTAAGTAACAGCTTGAATGTTCCTGCTTTGAAAGTTTTAGAATATGTGGGGCTTAAGGAATTTAATAATTTTTTAGAAAAAGATTTAGGATTTAAACCCTTTCAAAATTTAGAAAATTATCAATTAGCAACAGCTCTTGGAGTTTTAGAAATGAGCTTATTAGATTTAGCCCATTATTTTACTATTTTCCCCAATAATGGTATTTTAAAAAATCTAAAAATTTCTTTTGAAGAAAAATCAAAAGAAAAGATTGTTGCTCAACCTGAATATGTTCAACTTATAAATAAAATCCTCTCTGATAGAAAAACAAGTATTGACCAATTTGGCCTGAAATCTCACTTAAAT
>JAPYXA010000027.1 GCA_028276075.1 Minisyncoccota bacterium | reverse complement strand
TGAAAATACAAAAAATATTTTAAAAAAATATAAAGGGAAAGTTAAAATTATATTTAAAAATAAAAACGAAGGTAAAGGAGCTGCAATTAAAGAAGGATTAAGATACGTTAGAGGAGATTATATTCTTATTCAAGATGCGGATTTAGAATATGACCCCAATGATTATATAAAACTTCTAGAACCTATTAATAAAAATGAAGCTCAGATAGTTATAGGTTTTAGAAAATTTAACAAATTTAATTTATTTTATTTCGGCGGGAAATTGTTAACGAGGATTTTTAATTTTTTTATTGGATCAAATTTTTCTGATAATGCTACTTGCTATAAATTGTTTCCAAGAAAATTAACTTCTCAGCTTTTAAAATATAGGGAAAATGATTTTTCTTTTGATAATGTATTCTTGAGTTATGAGCTTTTTAAATCTGGTTTGAAAATAAAAGAAATTGAAATAAACTACAATCCAAGAGAAGAAGGCAAAAAGATTAAAATAAAAGACGGTTTCATTGTTCTATTTAAAATTTTTGATATTTATTCAAAAACAAAAAGAGGTGAAAATCTCATAAAGATCTTATCAGTTGTGTTACTAATTTTTATCTATACCTTATTGGTTCTTAATAATATTAATTCTCCATTTTTACATATTAGTGAGGATAATAATGGTTTATATGGATTAACAGCTATGAATTGGCTAAATGAGGGGATATTAAATTTAAAATTTGGAATGTATACAAAAGATTTTATAAATAACAATTTTGACCCAAATAATTTTTATACTCATCATCCTGCACTTTTTTTAATTCCTACATATATTTTTTACAAAATTTTCGGAATTTCAGAATCTATAACCAGATTAAGTGTATTTTTTATTTATCTAATCTCTTTAATAATATTTTACTTAGCCTTAATAAAAATATTTAATCAGAAAACTTTGCCCTTATTAATATCGCTGGTGTTTGCAATTCTTCCTTCAAGTATATATTACGGAAAATTATTAGAGTTAGCAGTTTTTGGAGTTCCAACAGCATTAATTACCTTCTCTTTGTTTGTTTTTTATAAATTTAACATTTCAAAATTAAATTTAGCTTTATTTCTAATATCAATACTAATTGGTGGGTTGACTAATTGGTTTTATTACTTTATGCCCTTATCTATTTGGCTGTATGTTTTATTTTTAAGCGATTTTAAAAAGAATGAAAGACGTAGTTTATTGATTTTTATTCCAATTTTAACAATCTTTGTTTTTCTTTTGAATTTATTACATTTTTATACACTAAAGGGTCCAATTTTTTATAAAGATTTAAAAGATGCCTTTTATACAAGAAGCTGGAATGTCCCATTCATTCCGTGGTTTTTATCAATATGGAGTAGATTAAATATCAATTTCACCATCTTTTTTTTAATAACATCTTTTATAGGATTTATTTTGTTTATTAAGAACTTTAAAAGCTTCAAAATACTTGTGCCATTAATTTTATACCCAATATTCATCTTATTAGTTTTTAGACAATGGTCTACTCATCCGTATGGTGTTATATTTTTTTCAGGAACAATAGCAAGTTTAACAGGATTAATTTTTTATGAAGGATTTAAGAAAAATATGTTTATGGGCATAACTTTAGTAATTTTAATATTTTCTTTAGGTTACCACTTCTCTTCTAAACAAATGTACATTTTTTATAACAAACTTTGGATATTAGGTCCTAAAGATATAGAGTTTTTAAAAATTATTAAAACAAATCTAAAGGATTATGATATTTGTGAAGCTAAAAATGATATAGGAATAGGTTTTGATGGTATAATTCAGTGGTATTTAAAAAAAAGTATTTTACGATCTCCTGAATGCATAAATAAATCAAAAATAGTTTTAATAGGAAATCCAAATTTCGGGAAATTTTATCAAGAAGAATTAAACAACTTTTTAAATAATGGATATAAATTTCTTGGTTGCTTAGATTTTTGGTGTGTTTTAGAAAGATGAAAGGAGAAATAAAAAAATTTTTAGAATATGGAGTGGGAGGAGGAGTAGCATTTTTAATTACTTTTGCATTAACATATTTTTTAACTGAAAAAGCTCATTTTTTTTATTTAATCTCAGCAACAATTGGCTATTTATCAGGATTTTTAATTAATTTTATATTTCAAGCCTTTATAACTTTTCAAACAAAAAAAGAACTTTATTTCAAAAGATTTTTAAAATTTATCTTATTTCAAATTTTCGGCTTGATAGTATATTCTTTGTCTTTAGCTTTTTTTACTGATATTTTAAATATTTACTATCTTATTTCTTTGATTTTATCCTCTGGTTTAACTTACATTTTAAATTTCTATTTAGCCAAAAACTTTGTTTTCAGTTAACCATTATTATATTATAATATAATTATGGTTGAATTGCCTATTTTTAAAAAACTAAAAAAGAAAGCACATAGAGAGATCGCTGGTTTGCAAGATATTTTAGTTAGTGAAGTTTTTAAAATTTTTAAAAGCGCTGTTTTACACGGCGGTACAGCTATTTGGAGATGTTATCAAGGAAATAGGTTCTCTGAGGATGTAGATTTTTATATTTCTCGAAAAGAAAAAAATAAAATAAAAATTTTTTTAGAAAACTTGGAAAAAGAAGGTTTTAAAATTTTAAAGAAAAAATTTACTCAAAATGCTTTTTATTCAAAGATAAAAAGAAATGACGTGGAAATTAGATTTGAGGTTTTATTTAAAGAAATTAAAAATTATTCTACTAAAGAATATGAGACAATTGAAGGAACGAAATTCGTGATTAATACCCTTGCTCCAGAAGAATTGATTTTAGAAAAGACATATGCTTATTTAAAAAGAAAATTAAGTAGAGATCTTTACGATATTTATTTCCTTTTAGATTATGCTTCTAAAGAAAAGATAAAAAATTATTTATTAAAATTATTAAAAGATTTTAAAAAACCTGTAGACGAAAAAGAATTGAAATTTTTAATAATTACTGGAGTAGCACCTAAATTAGAAGAAATTCTAAATAAAATTAAAAAATATGCAGAGGGATAAACACATAACAAAAATAAGGGATTTCATAAAAAGCACGCCGGTTTTTTCATCAAGAGATATTGAAAGAATTGTCAAAGATAAAAATTATGCTCATTTGATTTTAAACAAATTAACAAAGAAGAGTGAGGTTTTTAGATTAACAAAAGGATTTTATTCTACTTTTAATGATCCAACATTTTCAGTATTTTGTTTTAAACCTTCATATCTTGGACTTTATGAGGCTCTTAGTTTAAGAAATCTATGGGAGCAAGAGGTGAACACAACAATTATTACTATAAAAAAAGTAAGAACTGGGGTTAGGAAAATTTTAGGAACTAATGTTATTATTAAAAGAATCAAACCAGAATATTTTTTCTGTTTTGATTATATAAAATATGGTAACTTTTACATTCCGGTTTCTGACTTAGAAAAAACTTTAATTGATTTAGTATATTTCAAAGAACCTTTAACTTGGCAAATTTTAAGAAATCTAAAAAACAAAATAGACAGAAAGAAAATGTTAAAATATCTAAAATCTTATCCTAAAAATTTTCAAAATTTAGTTTTGGACAAGATTAAAATATAATTACCTTATTTCACGACTACTTTTAACTCTGCTTTCTTAACATTACTTAAAGGCCAATAGGATTCAATAATAAAATCTTTATCAGCAATAAATTCTACTTCTGTTTTTTGTCCAGGTTTTACTGATTCAGTTTTAAACTTTTCACTTCTAAAATCTAAACCTCCATAATAAACATTATTTTGTTTTACATAAAGATAAAGCTTAACTTTTACTCCTTTTGTAAACTCTAAATTTGAAGGGTAAAAACCATAATCATCTGCTTCAACTTTTGCTTCTGTTAAAGATTGAGTTTGGGTTATTGGAGTTTGTAATGTTGAAGTGTTAATCGAACATCTTTCTGTTTTTATCCAGCCTGGAGGGACATCGCAAGGAGTCGGAAATTCCTTACACTCTGAAGGATTTTGAGGATTATAAGCAGGAGTAATAACCTGAATGCAAAAAGTTGGTTTCTTACACTCTCCTTTATAAGCAACATCTACTCCACAAGCTTTTGCATCAGCCTCACCACACGCATAGGTTTTGCCATCTGTTCCACAAACAGGATCATATCTTAGACATTGAATTTTACCACAGGTACTATTTTGCTCACAAATTTCTTGCCACCTTCCATCTTTGCAAACTCTTTTACAACCTTCTTTTGTTGGATAAAGCGGCATTGGACCGCATTCTTCAATTTGGCATTGTTTTTTACAAGTTGAAGCATAATCACATCCGGGATATTTTTTTTCTAATTCTTTCCCAACTTTCAAACAATTTTCTAAAGGACAGGCAGGAGCAATTAATGGGCAAGCTTTTTTTGCTTCAATTGGCTTAGGAACACTAATAATATTTCTTACAATCAAAGCATCGATAGAATAATTATCTTTATCCATAAAGCCATAAACATTAATTTTGTCTCCAACCCTAAAGTCTTCTAATTTTGCCCTTTGTCTATTTATTTGAAGTAAAATTGTGTCATTTGATATTTGAATAGCTAATTCTTTTTGTGAAATTGGTCTTCTAAGATCTAAAACGCACGGTAAAGATTTTCCACTTTCTTCTGATTCAAAAAGTAAACATTTCCAACCAACGTCTCTAACAGCAAAAAAGATTGCTTTAACATTTTCAATTCCTGGATCAAGTAAAATTCTTGTTATTTTTAAATTATTAATTTGCACAATGGCATCATTGCTTCTATCTTCATCAGGCAAAATTGGTTTTATAATTTCTGGAGTAATTGGTTTTGTTTCTATGGCTTGAGGTAAAAGAGGTTTAATTCCTTTTGGTAGTTCTATGGTTTTCGGTTGAATTAATTTTGTCTCCATAGGTCCAGGTGCTTGTTTTATTTTCTTTTCTGTCTCCGGAACCTTAATTTCATGACGAGGAGCTTCTGTTGATGTTATAATTTGAAGCTGACCCTTTTGCATTAAACTCTGCAAGATATCCACAACTTGTTTTAAAACATTTTCATCAACAGAAACAGATTGAGCAAAAACAAAATTAACGACCAAGAAAAATATAGAAATAAATAATAATTTTTTCATCTTTTTTAAAAATTTTTTACTCCGACTTTGTTTTAATTATAACATAGATCCAAAAAAACAAAATTACAAATTCAACAACTTTTTAAGTGAAATTTAATTTCTAATTTTCTTAAGAAATTGAGAAATTATTAAAATTGTGTTATAATGGTTAATAATAAAAAATGAAATTAAGTGGCAAAGAAATTTTTCAAATAGAAAAGACTGCCAAAGCCTTAGCTAATCATCAAAGAATAAAAATCTTATATCTTCTGGAGAATAAAGAAGAAGTCTCTTTAGGAGAAATTGCTGACTCTTTTAAAAAAGATTATAAAACAATTGCTGAACATTTAAGAAGACTTGTTTTAGGAGGGTTAGTACATAAAAGAAGAGCCGGGGTTATGGTTTATTTTAGGCTTTCGCCGCTTGGAGAAAAAATTTTAAAACTCCTTCCTCAAATGCTTTCCTAATTTTTAATCAGTAATTTTTAATCAAATTCAATTTCTGATTTTCTTAAGAAATTGAGAAATTAATTTTTGAATAAGCATAACAAAAGGCTAATCTGTGTTGAATATATTTTCTGAATTTCTTAAGAAATTTAGAAATTAACTTTTCAATTTATTCAATATTTTCAATTCCTTCAATAAGGGTAAATTTGAGAAGTGGCGGTTAATTTATACAATAAGTTAATCTTATAGAGTTGATTAGATTTAAATTTTTAAAAGCTGGGGCAAGATGAAAAAATTATCATAAACATAAAATATATTTTAAAATTTAATCAAATGAAAGTCTTAATAGTTATAACGCACGGAAACATAGGAGGGGCTACGAATTCTGTTTTTTATTTAGCTAAAGGATTGAGAGAAAACGGAGTCGAAGTTAAAGTTGGTTTTGGTGAGGGAGAATATTTAAAAGAAAAATTGGAAAAAGAAAAAATTGAATTTGTAAATTTTAAATGGTTAAAAAGAACTCATAATCCATTTTCGAATTTATTCTTTATTTTTGAAATAAAAAAATTTTTAGACAAAGAAAAATTTGACATTTGTCATTTTAATTCAACTAATGCTTTGTTTGGCGCAATCGGAGCAAAAATCTCAAAATCAAAACCAAAAACAGTTTTTACTTTTAGAGGGCTTTCGATTTTAGATCCAAATTATAAAAAAAATTTATGGTTAAAACCTGTTTATTGGTTAATTTTTAAATTTTTGCTTTTTTTCATTGATATTCCTGTTTTTGTTTCACAAAGAAATTTAGAAGATGCAAAAAAAATTAAATTGACAAGAAAAGGGGTTGTAATTTATAATGGCATTCCTGAACCAGAATTTTTAGAAAAAGGAGCCGCAAGAAAGTTTTTTGAAAAAAGAATAAAAGTCGATCTAAAAGATAAATTTTTAATTGGATCTATTGGAAGGTTGGACTATTCGAAAAACTACGAATTTTTAATTGAAGTCTTCCCTGAAATTTTAAAAATAAAACCAGAAGCAATCGCAATTATCATCGGTGAAGGTCAAGAAAGAAAAAAATTAGAAAATTTAATCGAAAAAACAAATTTAAAAGAAAAAATATTTTTAATTGGAGAACTAAAAGATGCTTCAAAATATATAAAAGCCTTCGATTTATTCGTTTTGCCATCTCGTTACGAAGGATTATCAATTACTTTAATCGAAACTCTTTTTGCCCAAATTTCAATTTTGGTTTCAGACGTAGGTGGAAATGTGGAAA
>JAPYXA010000025.1 GCA_028276075.1 Minisyncoccota bacterium | reverse complement strand
ATTGCTTAAAGAAATATCTAAAATTATTTTTTTCTCTAAAGACCCCTTAGTTAAAAACTTTTCTTTTATTGTTTATCAATATTTTCTTGCCAAATATTTAATAACCTCACTTGTTAATTTTGGAATTTTCCCTATTATAGGGCTACCTGTGCCATTTCTAAGTTACGGAGGTTCTCACTTAATTTTTGATTTAACTCTTTTAGCTATTCTTCAAAGTTTATCAAATTTTAAGTTATAATTAATTATCTAATTATGATAGAAGAATTTTTGACTGCTAAAGGCGAAAAATTATCTAAAGATAAGTTAATAAGTGAAATTGTTGATTTTATTAAATCAAATGACAGTTTTACCTACCGAATATTGGTTGGAACAGATTCGGAATATTTTTTAAATTCTAAAGCTGATTTTGTTTCTGTTATTGTAGTACATAGAATAGGAGAGGGAGCTAGATATTTTTGGAGAAGAGAAATAATTAGTAAAAAATTTAGCTTAGGAGAAAGATTGTGGCAGGAAGCAATTTTAAGCATTAATATTAGTCAAGAGCTACTTAAAGTTTTAACAAATTTAAACTTGAATCTTGAGTTCGAGATCCATCTAGATTTAGGAATAAATGGTAAAAGTTCTTCTTCTTTAAAGGAGATTATAAATCTTGTAAGAGGTTATGGTTTTGAAATTAAAATAAAGCCTCAATCTTATGCAGCTAGTAAAATAGCAGATAGACTAATATGATAAAAAATATTATTCAAGAACTTGATTCAAGGGGGCTTATTTATCAAAAAAGTTCTGATATTGAAAAGGTTTTAAACAATAGAATTTGTGTTTATTGGGGAACTGATCCTACTTCGGATAGTTTGCATATTGGTCATTTGGTTGGTCTTTTGACTTTAAAAAGATTTTTAAATTTTGGGCATAAAGTTGTAGTTCTTATAGGTGGAGCAACTGCTTTAATAGGTGATCCGTCTGGCAAAGAAAAAGAAAGGCCACTTTTGGCAGTTGAGGAAATATCAAAGAATAAAATTAAAATAAAAAATCAAATAAAAAAAATTTTAGCAGCTGATAAAGAAATTTTATTTGTTGATAATGTTGAATGGTTTAAAGAAATAGACCTTTTATTTTTTATCAGAGAAATTGGAAAGTTAATTTCTGTTAATTCCATGCTAGATTCAGAATTTATCAGAAGAAGGATTACGTCTAATGAATTTATTTCTTATGCTGAATTTAGCTATCAACTAATGCAAGCTTATGATTTTTTGATTTTATTTGAAAAATATGATTGTAAAGTTCAAATTGGAGGTTCTGATCAATGGGGTAATATTATTTGTGGAATTGAACTTATAAAGAAAAAACTTTCTCAAAAGGCTTATGGTTTATCTTATCCGTTGGTGGTTGATCCAAAAAGCGGTAGGAAGATTGGCAAAACAGAAAAAGGTGAAGTCATATGGTTATCAGAAAATAAAACTAGTCCATTTAAGTTCTATCAATATTTTCTAAATTTAAGTGATGAAATAGTAGAAAAATTAATATATTACTATTCTTTTAAAACTTTAAAAGAAATAGAAGAAATAAAAAAACAATGGATTTTAAATAAAGAATCAAGGCTTTTGCAAAAAGTATTAGCAGAAGAACTTTTAGAAATAGTTTTTTCAAAAAGACAGAAAAATGATATTTTGAAATTATCGCATCTTCTTTTTGAAAAAAATTATAATGAATTTTCTCTAGCTGATTTGAAATTCTTAAAAAAATTTATAAATTACAGATTAGTTGAAAAAGTTAATTTAGAGGAAGATTTAGTTTTTTTGAAAATTGCTAATTCAAAAAGTGAAAGTCGAAGGTTAATAGATCAGAAAGGGATTAAAGTCTTTTTTTTGTTAGATAAATTTTTCTTGATAAAAAAAGGGAAAAACGAATTTGGTTTAATTGAAATAAATAAAAAATGAAAGATCAAAAATTTTTTGAATCTTTAAAAAAATTATCTGAAGCTATAGCTAAGTTCAATCCTAATCCAAACGCTTTAATTACTGTTGTTGATTTAAAAATGGGTAAAAAAGGGGGATGGATGAGGGCTTATTTGAGTATTTTTCCAGAAAAATATTGCAAAGATTTGATAAATTACTTTAATAAAAATCAAAAATCAATTTTAAGTGAAATTAAGAAAAATTTATATCTCAGATATTTGCCTTCAAAAATTGTTTTTTATCCTTCTTGGGAGTTTAAAATAGCCGATCAAGTTTTAAAAATTATAGATGAAAGTTCAAAGGAGGAAAAGGGGATTAAGAATTGAAAAATTAGCTGTTGATTGTCTTAAGAAAAATAAATTTTTAGCATGGAAGCCAATTAGAGTGAGGTTTCATTCGCAGGATATTTTTGGTTTATTTGATATTATTGCCATAAATAAAAAAGAATTAAAATTAATTCAAGTTCAAAAGGAAAGAAAAAGACCATATAAAATAAAAAAAATTTTTAAATTAAAAATTCCCCAAAAGGTTTCATTCGAGCTTTGGGTTTATAATTCAAAAGATAAAAATTTTAAAATATACAAGGATATTTAGATCCAAAATAACTAAATTTTTGATAAACTTAAAATTTTATGATATAATTTTAGATTATGACTAATCAACTTATTTCTTTGGTTGAATCAAAATATACAAGAAATGATCTTCCTGAGATAAGACCTGGGATGGTAGTAAAAGTTTGGCAGAGATTTAAAGAGAAGAAAAGAGATGTGGTCCAAGCATTTGAAGGTATAGTTATTGCTATAAGAAACAGGAAAGGTTCAAGAAAGATGTTTATGGTGAGAGGAGAGGCAGGAGGTCAAATAGTTGAAAAAATATACCCTTATAATTTGCCAACTATTGAGAAAATAGAAATTTTAAAACAAGGAAAAACAAGAAGAGCAAAACTTTACTTTATTAGAAAATTACATCCCCGGGCCATTAAAAGAAAACTTAAGATTTAAAAATTAAAAAATATTTTTTAAAAAAGATTTTCTGTGAAAAGGCGTATAGCCAAGTTCTTTAATTAACTGTATATGTTTTTTTGTACCATATCCTTTGTGTAAATCAAATAGATAATCAGGATATTTTTTGCTTATTTTTATCATTAAATTATCTCTGTAGTTTTTTGCTAAAATTGAAGACATAGAAATAGAACTTAATTTTCTATCGCCCTTTATAAAAAATAGGCAATTTTTAAAATTTAAACCCCTAGGTTTTTTACCATCTATTAAGAAAATTTGAGCATTCTTAAAATATTTAATTATTTTAAAAATTGCTAAGATAAATGCTTGGTTTATGCCAATCTTGTCTATTTTTTGATTGCTTATTTTGATTATTTTATATTTAATTTTAAAATTTTTAATAAAATTTACAAATATCTTTCTTTCTTTAAAAGAGAGTAATTTGGAATCAAAAAACCTAATTTTATAACTGTTAATTTTTGTGAAATCTCTTTTTGATAGATAAACTCCGCAAACTATAAGTGGTCCAGCCAGTGATCCTCTCCCTACTTCGTCAATAGAAACTAAATTCTTATACTTGCTTAAGATCTTTTTTTCCACAGACCATGAACTTGACTTTCTTCTTTTATTAGATAAAATTTTTTTGAGATGAAAGACTTTGTTCATTTGCATGTTCATTCTCATTATAGTTTACTTGATGGTTTAGGCAAAATTGACGACTTACTTATAAGAGCTAAAGAATTGGGTTATTCTGCATTGGCCTTGACAGATCATGGCAATTTATATGGTGCGATTGAGTTTTACAAAAAAGCTAAAAAGTTAGGTATTAAACCAATTATTGGAAGCGAATTTTATTTAGCTCCTAGAAAAAGATTTGATAAGGTTTTTAAGACAGATTCAAGAAATTTTCATATAACTTTGCTTGTTAAAAACGAAAAGGGTTATAAAAATATTTTAAAACTCACAACCAAAGCTTGGCTTGAGGGATTTTACTATAAACCAAGAATAGATAAAGATTTGCTTAAAGAATTTTCAGAGGGATTAATTTGTCTTTCTGGTTGTCCAAGTAGTGAAATTTCAAGAACATTATTATCTGGTAATTTTGATTTAGCTTGTAAATTGGTTTCAGAATATATTGAAATTTTTGGTAAGGAAAATTTTTATCTAGAGGTTAATTATCACCCTAAGATTGAAGATTCTTTGAAATTAAAGAAATTGCTTATTTCTCTTTCTGAAAAAACAAATGTTCCTTTGGTTGCAACTTATGATGTTCATTATGTTAGAAAAGAAGATGCGCCAGTTCATGATATTTTTTTAGCTATTCAGACAGGAAAAGATATAGACGAACAAGAAAGGTTAAGTATGAGGCAAGATGATTTTTCTTTAGTTGATAAAGAGACAATATATAATCTTAACTCTGATATAAAAGATGCACTAAAGAATACATTAGAAGTTGCAGAAAAATGTAATTTAGAAATTAATTTTAACCAGAAGCAGTTACCTCATTATCCTTTGCCAGAAGAAGAAACAGAAGAAAATTATTTAAGAAAACTTTGTGAAAAAGGAATAGTTTCTAGAAATTTAGATTATTCTCAAGTTAAAAATAGATTAGATTACGAATTAAATATAATAAATCAAACAAAATTTGCTGGTTATTTTTTGATAGTTCAAGATATTGTAAATTTTGCCAAAAATAATAATTTAACCGTTGGCCCAGGAAGAGGTTCTGTTGGTGGTAGCTTGGTAGCTTATCTTTTGGGAATAACAGAAATAAATCCTTTAAGATATAATTTGCTTTTTGAAAGATTTTTAACTCCTGATAGAATAGAATTTCCAGATATTGATATTGATTTTTCAGATGTTAAAAGAGATATTATTTTTGATTATTTAGCAAAGAGATTTGGTAAAGACAGATTTGTTCAAATAATAACATTTGGAAAAATGGCTGCAAGAGCAGCTGTTAGAGATGTTGGTAGAGCACTGGGTTTTTCTTTTTCCTATGTTGATAAATTGGCTAGATTTATACCACCTAATTTGTCTTTAGATGAAGCTGAAAATTTAGCAGATGTAAGAAGAATTATTAAAGAAAGCGAAAATTATAAAAAAATTATTGAATTTGCTAAAAAACTTGAAGGTACAATTAGACATGCTTCTGTTCATGCATGTGGGACTATTATTACTCCTGGGCCGGTTGATGAATATGTTCCCCTCCAATTTGCTCCTTCACAAGATAAATCTATTATTAGTCAGTATGATATGTACTCTGTTCAAGAAATAGGTCTCCTTAAGATGGATTTTTTAGGTCTTAGAACAATATCTATTATAGAAACAGCCAAAGGTCTTGTAGAATCAAGAAGAAGTCAAAAGGTTGTTTTTGATGATCAATTTGATGATAGGGAAACTTACGAACTTTTAAAAAAAGGCAAAACAGTCGGTATTTTTCAACTAGAAAGTAGAGGAATGACTGAATATTTAAAAAAGATTTCTCCTGATAAGTTAGAAGATGTTATGAACTTAATTGCTCTTTATAGACCTGGACCCATGGAACTTATTCCTACCTTTATTAGAAGGAAATTTAATAAAGAAGAAGTAACTTATTTGCATCCCAGGCTCGAGCCTATTTTAAAAGATACCTACGGTATAATGGTTTATCAGGAGCAGCTTATGAAAATGGCTCAAGAGCTTGCTAATTATTCTCCAACAGAAGCAGATGTTTTAAGAAAAGCTGTGGGTAAAAAAATTAAATCTTTGCTTGAATCTGAAATTTCTAAGTTAGAAGAGAGAATGATAGAAAATAATATACCAAAAGAAACAGCTGAAAAAATAGCCCAACTTTTAGAGCCATTTGCTAGATATGGATTTAATAAAAGTCATGCAGTAGCTTATGCTATGATAGGTTATTATACTGCTTATCTTAAATCTCATTGGCCAATAGAATTTTTAACTTCTTGTTTAATTCATGAAGGCAAAGATATAGATAGGGTGAAGGTTTATTTTCAAGATTTAAAAGATTACGGTTTTAACATTTTACCTCCTGATATCAATGAAAGCAATCTTCATTTTACTATTGTAGATGATAGAACTGTAAGATTTGGTTTGGGTTCTATTAAAAATGTGGGGATTCCCTTAATTAAGTTTATTGAAGAAGAAAGAAAAAGAAACGGAGTATTTTTAAGTATGGCTGATTTTTTAAAAAGAGTTAAACATAAAGATTTAAATAAAAAATCTTTAGAAAGCTTAATAAAAGCAGGTTGCTTTGACAGATTTTATTCTCGTTCTATTTTATTTGGAAATTTAGATTATCTTCTAGATTATGCAAATAAAAGCAAAAATAATCAAGAATCAAAATCTCTTTTTGGCAATAATTTAAATTTTTCAAATAACGATTTGCGTTTTAAGCCCACAAAAGAAATTGATGAACTTGAAATTTTAAAATGGGAAAAGGAACTTTTGGGAATTTATCTTTCTGGCCATCCTTTTAAAAAGTTTTTTTCTAAATTAAACGGAAAAATTAAAAACATCAAGGAAGTATTGAAATTGGAAGAGGGAATTAAGACCTCTGTGGCTGGTGTTTTAAACAGTATAAAAAGATCTTTGACAAAAAATGGGAAAGAGCCTTTTGCTTATTTACAAATAGAGGATTTAACAGAGAAAATTGAAATAATGCTTTTCCCTAAAGTTTATGAAAATTATTTTGAAAGTCTTAAAGAGGGAAGAATATATTTTATTGTAGGAACAACTCAAAAGCGTGACAACAAAAATATTTTAATAGCAGATTTAGTTAAAGACATCACCACTATTTCTTAATAAATATTTTTAAAAAAATGAGATTAAGACTTTTTATAGCTTTGCCCTTAACAGAAGGGATTATTAAAAAAATAGATTTTTTAGAAAAAGAATTAGATAAAAGCTTTAAAATTCATTTTCCATGGATACCACTTAATAATCTTCATTTAACCATAGTTTTTTTAGGTTATTTGAATTACGAAGATTATTTAAAGTTAGAACAATCCTTGAAAAATATGAAGCATTTTAAATCAATTAAAGCTCAAATAGAAAAAATTGATTATGCTCCTTTACCGTCAAAGAAAATGATTTGGCTTTATGTAAAAGAAAATTATGAACTCGAAAAGTTAAAAAATGAAATAGAGAAAATTCTTAATGAAAATAAAATTAGGTATCAAAGAGAAAACAGACAATT
>JAPYXA010000024.1 GCA_028276075.1 Minisyncoccota bacterium | reverse complement strand
CAGTTTGAGGCTTTGTCTGTTTGAATTGAAAGAGTTGTTGATGCTTCAGGTATATCTAAGGTAAAGTTGTTTTTAGAGGTAGTAATTGTTGGGGGAGAAATTGGTCTAAATTTAAAAACTGCTAAATTCCTAATGTCATTATCTTGATTAATATTTAAAAAATTCCCTCCTATATAAATTTTACCTTTTTCGCTGTCTAATTCAATTGTATTTAAATAATCGGTTCCTTCAATTATAAATGAAGAATTAAAATAAAAATTATAGTTTTCTCTTTCAAGAAGAATGGCGGAGTTTATATCTATATAATCATTGAGACGAGTAAAATAACCTATTAAAAATATAAATCTTAAATTTTCATTTGTCTTAATAAGATAAATTGGAAGGTCGGTAAAATAATCTGAGTTTAAAATATTATAATTTGATAAATCAAAAACTGCTAAATGTTTTTGAGGAGTAGTAAAATCTCCTGCTATTAGCAAAATTCTACTTTGAGGATCAACAACTATAGACCTCACTGCTCCATTTATATTTAAATTATTAGTTTGCTGAATAATATTTCCAGTATTTTTGTCTAAAATTGTAAAAAAATTTATGTTTAAATTATTTATTTTTTTAAAATTTCCCCCTAAATACAGATAATTCCCGGCTATAGCCAAAGAAAATACCTGTTCGTCTATAGCAGGATTAAAATTATTAAATATTTGATTTGATAAAGTATCTATTTTCAATAAATTTCTATAGAGTCTATTTTCTATTTGATATTCAAAATTACCTCCTATAAACAAAACATTATTATCTAAAACCATAGAATTTATTAAGACCTCTTTTCCTATTGACTCATTGTCAATTGGAAAATTAATTTTAAAATCAGTAAGGTGATTGTTTTTTAAATCAATAGAAGCTATATATGCTCTATCTTGATTATTAATTTTTGTAAAATAACCGCTTACATATAGCAAATCTTTTTCTTTATCTAGTAGCATATTTAAAACTGGAGCGTTTGGTTCGAAATTAAAATTCAAGTCGGGATTTTTTGTTTCTTTATCTAAAGCTACTAAATATTTTTTAAAAACTCCCCCATAAGAATAGAATCTGCCACCCACAAATAAAAGATTATTTTTAAAATAAACAAAATTTACCCTGTCATTTATATTTAAAAAATTTTCCCGTTTTCTACAAATATTATTCTCTATCTTAAAAGATGATAAGAATGAAGTATTATCGTCTTTAAAATATCCACCTACATATAGAATGTTTTTTTCTTTGTCAAGACTTAATGATAAGACATTTCCAAGATAATCAACATAAGGAGAAATGTTACAATTAAAACTATTGATCAATTGACCGTTTGTAGATGAAATAGCAGCTATATAATTTATTGGTTGATTAGCTATGGATTTAAAAGCCCCGCCAATATATAATATATTTTCATCTTGAGAAGATTCAATAGCAAAAACAGCATAATCAGGCTTAGGATTAAAAGAAGAGATTAATTGACTATTTACTAAATCAACCGATGCCAAATATTGAATAGGTTGTTCATTAATACGAGTGAAATAACCCCCTAAATACAATTTTGAATAACTAGGGTTAATATAAAGTACAGAAACTATGTCATTAATATTTAAATTAAAATTGTTATCAACCTCTGCCTGGACGTAATTATCAAAATTTAAATTTAACCTTGCCAAAAATTTTACAGAGGAGGATACTCTTGAGTCTAAATTAATCAAAGATGTAAATTGTCCTCCTAAATAAAGATGATTTTTCGTTCTATCAAGGGCTAAAGAAAAAATGTAATCGTTGGGAGAAATTCTTAAATTTTTGATAATTTTATTAGAATTTAAATCAATAGCAGCTAAATAATTAATCCTGGTATTTTCTATGTTTTCAAAAGATCCTCCTAAAAAAAGTATATTATCTTTTCTAACAAGTGTATAAACAGTATCATTAATTTCAAACTTAAAATTAGGATCTACTTGACCATCAAACATTATATGAGCAAGTTTCTTAATGTCATAATTTCCTACCTTAACAAAATCACCACCTATATACCAACCACCATTGCCATCATCAATAGCTGTCCAAACTGTTCCTTGAATTTTATCTTTAAAATCAATAGTTAAACTTGAACTAGCATTTATCAAAAAGGCACTTCCTTTATAAGGACCAAGATAATTAAAATTCCCAGCTAGAAATATGTGACTTTTGGAAATTTTAATATCATTAACAGAACCATTTGGTATAAAATAATCTTTTTCTAAATCTTCAAGTTTATATTTTGTTGCTGAAAATGATATTTGAAAACATAAAAAAAACAAAAAAATAACTAAATATAAAAATTTTTTATTAGAACATAACTTAATTTTCTTCTTAAACATAATATTTTTTATTGTATAAATAATATATATGATATAATTTTAAAATAATAATTAAATAAATAAAAATTAATGATCTTTTATAAAATTTATTCTAATTTTAAACTTTTGCTCATAATTTCAGTCTTATTTTTAGCGCCATTTTCAATCTCTTATTCTCAGTCTTCAATAATAAATTATATTGGAGGAATAGGAGAATTTGAGGTAAGTTATCCAAATTTTAATAGTTTTTTTGGAAACAAATTAAATAACCAAAAAATATCAATCGGTTTATATCAAAAAAATTTAGATGCTTATGGAATAAAATCAGAATTTGATTTAGATACAAAAGAAAAATTTTCTGGCAAATCCTCTCAAAAAATATCGATATTTAAAGAACCTGGTGAGCAAATTACAGAAAATCCCCAACTCCAATTTATTATTCCCGGCAGCGGCAATCTATCAATCAATCCCGAAAACAAAGATTATTACCCTAAACCAGGTGATACAATTGAGGCATCTTTGTTCTTAAAATCTTCATCTTTAGAAAATATCGGCTATCGATTGACCCTCTCAGCAATTTATTCCTCTGGAACTAAAAATTACCAGATGAATATACATCAAACATCTTTTGAATCCCAATCAACAAATTGGGCAGAAAAAAAAATTTATAATATTACAATACCTTATTTACAAAACTACCCGGATTTAAATTTCTTATATTTTAAAGTTGAGTTTGTTTTCCCAAATTCATCTACTGCTTCAAAAGGGATTTTTTGGTTAGATAATGCAAAATTTTATGTTAAAAGAAACAATAATTATATTACATGGCCTAATAAATTAAATTCTTCCTTAAAATTTTTTGAAGTCTTTAGAAATTATTATAGCAGAGATTTCATAGAACTTTATAAAAAAACACAACTACATTTTTCAATATATCCCGAAGACATAATAATTAAATCTTACGATCCATCTTATAAAATTCTCCTTTATACTCATCCAATTGTTATGCTTAAAAATTATGATCCAGAAAAAGGAGGTTGGATAAGAGAATCAAGTATAATAAATGAATTCATTGATGACATTTCTTTCATTACAAGCGGAGAGTGCAACATAGCTGATTTTTATTTTCATCCTAATGCTAATTATCCAGAACTATTAAAAATTGATACTTCAACTCAAAATTATCCATATAAATATAAATCTAATTGTTCAGACAATGCTTATCAAGGAATAAAAACTCTCTACAGTCATCCTTTTTTGCTTGATATTTATTCTAAAACCTTGATCAATATTAAAGATTATTTTTTAAACCAAAGTTTAAAACCTGATGCAATATATTTAGATGCAATTGCCCAAGGATGGGATGATTTATCAGTTCAAACTCCTGATATTTTATCAATTAAAAGGAGTTATTTTCAATTACTTTCTTTTTTGCATAATAAAATCTCCCCTTTGTTTAAAATAATAGGCAATTTAGGTTATCTTCCTTATTCAAGTATTAGATGAAGGATGGCTTTTATCTCCCCATCAAAGAAGTCTATCACATTATCCATCAAGAACTCATCAAATTTTTAAAACAGCAATTGAAAATCAAAATTATGATTACATATTAATTGTCGGCGCTGCTTTAGGAGACAATTGTAATGAAAATATTAAGTTAAAAAATTACATGATTTCTTCATTTTATCTTATAAATAACCCTAATACTTATTTTGCCCTAACTCCATTGCCTGATCTTATACCAAAAAGATATGCACTTCCCCAATGCTATGAGCCTTCTATGTATTTGCCCTTAGGTAACCCTAAAACAGTTTCAGGGATAGAAGAATTGGTTGTAACTTCTACATTAAACTATTCAAAAGGAGCTTTATACAAAAGAGAGTATGATAATGGTTTAATTCTGTTAAATTCTTCAAATGATTTAATTTTTAGCTACTATCTTTCAACTACTACCTTTCCTGATATTTCCAGTTTTATTGATCAATATGGTAATATTTATAACTTACCTACTTTAATAGAAATTCCAACAACCACAGGACTAATTTTATACAAATCTTTAAGTGAGCAATAAAAAGTTAAAAAACATATATAATTTTAAAGCCTGTGCGGGTATTTATGGCCTATATTTTTTCTTTGTTGAAGATGAACTATTTCTTTTTCTTTTAGGTTAATATAATTTTTTTTATTAAAACCTCTTTCTTTTATTATCCAAATAGCATATTCTCCTCCTAAAAAATGAGGAAGTATAACAAAATCTGCGTTTTCAGAGTATAAATTTAAAGCATCATCTATGTTGTAAGCTACAGAAATAAAAACAGCATCTACATTCTGTTTTTTAATCTCTTTGGCAATTATCAAATTAGTAGCTAAATCAGGAATTGTAGAAATAATTATTTTAGCTGAAGAAAAATCAATAGTTTCTAAAAATTCTACATCTTCTGCATCTCCATAAATAACATTAAACCCTTCTTTTCTTAAAATTTCTAAAATTTCTGGATTATAATCAATTATTAAAAATTTATCTTTTTGATTTTCAAAAAATTTTAAAAAATTATAACCAACACGATCACAACCAAAAAGAAAATACTCATAATCTTTAGATTGAGATATTTCCGATATTGTTTTCTTTTTTTCAAGTTTTTTCAAAATTGGTTTCAAAAAAAGATAGACTTTTTCTGAATAATAAAAAAGATAAGTTGAAGAAAAAATGCTTATTAACCCAACTAATCCCAAAAGAGAAATAATTTCATTATCTAAATGGCCAAGCTTAATTCCTTGGTTTATCAAAATAAAAGAAAACTCGCTAATTTGAGCTGAGGTTAATCCTAATAAAAAACTTGTTTTTGAAGAATAACCTAAAGGATTAAGCATTAAAATCATAAGTAAGGGATTGCCTATTAAAACAAAAAGAGTAAGCAAAATAGTAGCATATAAATTCTCATTAAAAGTGGTCAAGTTGATATTTGAACCTATTAAAATAAAAAAGAGTATTAAGAAAAAATCCCTAAGAGGTCTTAATCTTGAAGCAATTTCATAATTACTTGACAAAGAAGATAAACTTACGCCTGCGATCAAAGCTCCTGCTTCTAGTCCAAATCCCAAAAATTTAAATAAGCTACTTATGCTTAAAGCAAAAAACAATGAAAACAAAAATAAAAATTCATTTGATTTCTCTAAAAATTTTTCTACTTTGGGCAAAAATTTGCTTGAAATAACAGGAATTAAAATAATACTTAAAATTGCTAATAATATATTAGAAGCCTTTTTAAAAGAAAAAAAATCATCAAGGTTAGTAGTAAAAAATGGAATAGCAAATAATATTAAAATAGCTATTAAATCTTGAACCAGAAGAAAACCCACCGATAATTTTCCATAAAGTTTTTCTAAATCTCCCTTATCAGTTATTAATTTCAACATAATAATTGTACTACTAAATGACAAAGCCATGGCTAAATATAAAGAAGTTACCAAAGAAAATCCTAGTAAAAATTTCAGAATAAAAAATCCCGCTAAAATAGTTAAAAACTCCTGTAAAAATCCAATTATAATAGAAGGCAATCCTATTTCTCTTAAAGTTTTTAATTTAAGTTCTAGACCCACAATAAATAAAAGAAAAGCAATACCCAAATCACTAAAAAGCTCTACTAAACTTTTTTTTTCAGAAAAATTTAAAAATAGTTGGGATAAAATTAAACCACTGAAAATATAACTAATAATAAGAGGTTGTTTTAAAACCCTAAATATTAAACCAACAACAAAAACAAAAGAAAAAACAATTGTTAATTCAGTAAAAGTTATCATTAATTTTCTAATCAATTAAAGGGACAAATACAAAGCCTTCATAATAATCTTTTCTAATTTTACCTTTATTTTTATGTACTTTCCATATTCCATTTTTATCGGGGATAACTAAAATTCCTTTATCTTTTAATTGATCAATCATTTCAGAAGGTATACTAAAACAGCTTGCACTAACTAAAATTCTATCAAAAGGCGCTTTTTCAAAAAAACCTTTTGATCCGTCCATTAAATAAACCTCGACTATTCCACTTTTTATAAAATCATATTTTTCAATATTCTTTTTACCAAATTCAAAAACTTCCGGATCTATTTCTAAAGCATAAACCTTTCCTCCTTTATTATTTTTTACAATGTTAGCTAACAAACAAGTTGTCCATCCTGAGCCAAACCCAATATCTAAAATTTTTTGCCCACCAGTCGGAGATAAAAGTTCCATCATAAAAGCCACAGTAAATGGCTGAGAAATCGTTTGACCATTAAAAATTTCAAGTGGAATGTCAAAATAAGCTTTATCATAAAATTCGTCTTTAACAAAATCCTTACGATCAATTTCTAAAAAAGAAGAAATAATTTGAGGCGTTTTAAGAACTGTTTTTTTTAAATATTCAACTAAATCTTTATTTGAATGAAAAAACATTATTTATAAACTTAATTTATAAACTTAAATTAATTAAAACAATGAATAATCTTCAAATTTTTCAATTTCATTTAAAAACCACTTAAATTTCTGTTGAGGATTATCTGCGTTATAAAGAGCACTTCCCATAACTAAAAAATTCGGTTTAAACTTTATTATCTCTTTAAAATTCTCTTCATTAATTCCACCATCAATTCCTAACTTTTGATTAGCATTTAATATTGGCTTAATTAAGCTTATTCTGGAATATGTTTCTGATAAAAACTTTTGACCAGATCTTCCAGGGCTCACTCCTAAAATCAAAATTCCATTTGTATAAGGAAGGTATTTTTTAATAAAATCAAAATCTAAATCAGGGGACCATGCAATTAAAATGTTTTTTTTTGTTTTTTTAGCTATTCTTAAAAGACCATCAGGATTTAACGATCCTTCCAAGTGCAAAATTAAATTTTTAACTATTTCCCTCCCCCATTTCAAAACCTCTTGTGCTTTTAA
>JAPYXA010000023.1 GCA_028276075.1 Minisyncoccota bacterium | reverse complement strand
CCCGTAAAACTCCTCTTTGGACACGGAAAATTTACACTAACTGATGTGGAACTAACTGCAACTGCTACTAAATACTATGCAATTTCTTTGTTTTTAGTCCTTGCTTGGACAATTCTATATAGAGCCTTTCAAATCATAAACTGGCTTTTGCCTGTTTTCTTTATTGCTTTGATTGGTATGTTAATTAACGGATTTTTTAACTACCTGTTCGTAGCGGTTTATAAGCTTGGAATAGCTGGGATATGCTTGGGAACTTTTGTTGCTTATACCTTTCTTTGCGGAGTATCCTACGGGATCTTGACACGAAAGCTAAAAGTAAGTTAAAATAAGAAACCATGAATAAGGTTAAATGTCCCATATGCTACACAGAGGTTGAAGAACGAAATTTCAAAGAAACTTATGTTTCTCCTTATAACAATCAAGAGTATAAACGCTATGAGTGTCTAAACTGCGAAGTCCATTGGTGGGAGCCGTTGAAGATTATTCCAGAGTTTTATGAAAGTGAAGTTGTTGAATACTGTATTGCATTCCATGAAGTTGTAGGAACAAGGCTTGGCGAATACCACAAAGCATTTTTTAAATACTTTCCTTCCAATATGAGAGGTAAGCTTTTGGATGTAGGCTGTGGAGACGGAAGATTTTTAAGACATGCTAAAGAACAAGGCTTTGAAGTATGGGGGATAGATTTTGACAAAAAATCTGTAGAGAATGTAAAAAGTAACCTTGGTATTGACACCGTTTTTGCCATGAGCTTGGAAGAGTTTCATGAATATGCTAATGAGAAAAACTTAAAGTTTGATGTAATCACCTTTTTTGAGGTTTTAGAGCATCAGGACAAACCAAGGGAATTTCTGGAAATGGTAAAAGGGCTTTTGAAGGAAGGAGGATACATAGCTGGAAGCGTGCCAAATAGGGAGCGTTTATTTGTGGAGATAGATTGGAAGTATTTTCATGGAGACTATCCTCCTCATCACTTTTTAAGGTTTTCAAAGTCCTTCCTTGAAAAAGCTTTGAACCTTGCTGGGTTTAAAGATATTGAAGTTTATAAATTAGATTTCCCTTTCATAGAACTTTTTCCATACCTTGAAAAAAAGTTTTTTGGAAACATAGAGAAGCTTAAAATAAAGCTAAAGGGAATGGTGCTTGGGAATGAAAGAAAGGCAAGAGTTTATGCGGTAGAGGAGCTTGCGGAAGTTAGTCCAAATAAGGGAAAAGCCTATTTACTTATGATGCTTGAACTAATCAGGAATGCCATACTTTTGCCCTTTGCTTTGGGGTATGTTGGAAGGTTGAAGGAGAACGGGTATTTTTTATACTTTCAAGCGAGAATATAAATAAAATGAAAAAGGTAGCAATTTTTGATTTGGATCATTGTCTTGTAGAAGTAAATACCTCTTTCGAATTTGTTAAATATGTTTTAAAACAAGAGAAACGATTTTTAAAATTATTTTTTCTATACTTTACAAAATTACTACTTCCTTTTTTAGTTTTCTTCTTTCCATCTAAAACTGATAGGGAAATTTATTTAAAATTTTTAAAAGGATTTAAGAAAGATGTTCTTAAACAGTACGCTGAAGAGTTCTCTATCTACATTATTAAGAATTTCTTAAATAAATACTTGTATGAAGAGGTTAGTAAATTTAAAGAAAAAAAAGACTTTATATTAATTTTAGCGTCGTCAGGATTTGATGTCGTAGTAGAAGCGATATCAAAAAATTTAGGATTTAATTTTTACATAGGTTCTGTGATAGAATATAGCGACAATATATGCACTGGAAAGTTAATAAAGAAATCAGATGGAAAAAAGCTTGAATTTTTACAGGATGAAATTTTCCCTCAGATAGGAGATATAGATTTTCATAATTCTTTTTTCTATACTGACAATTTGTCGGATATTGATCTGGCAAAAGCTATTGGCAATTCTTTCGGTATTGTCAAATATAGCAGAGAGGCTAAATTCTGGGCTTTGCATAATATTCCTGTTATTTATAAAATTCCAGTTTTTAAACGCTATAATTATTTATTTGTTCCAACGCTTTACTATTTTATAGTCAGGTTCCCTACCAATTTAATTGGGAATATATATTATCATTTATTTTTCCCTTTTATATTCGGTGTATTAGTTTCATCATTTTCAATTAAAAATATTCTAGTTCTTTTACTTGCTTTTTTAGGATATACTGCATTATATGAGATAGGATACATATTAAACGACTGTGTTTCTGTAAAAAAAGAAGAGAAACCATCTATTAGAATAGATCCTAATAGCCTTTTTTGTAAAAAGAAGAATATGGCTATACTTATAAGGCTTCTTTCTTTTCTTTTTATCTCCATTTCGTTAATTTATTTGGCTTCCTACGTTCCTTATTTGTTTCTTATTTCAAACTTTTTAATTTTAGTTATTTTTTTAATAGTTAATAACCTGAAACAGCAAACTAGAAAATTCCTTTATCCTTTTCTAGCATCATCGCATTTAGTTCTACCGCCTTTAGTTTTTAATCCACATCCAAGTTATTTGGTTCCAATTGGATTATTTAACTTTATATGGCACTTTATTTCTGTATTTGAAAAATTTATAGTCAAACCTAACTTAAAAATAATTTTGATATCTTTGCCTAAAATTTTGCTTTTATTCTTATTAATTGCATTTAATTATTTAAAACCTGATTTGATAAATTCTAAAATTCTATTATTAAGCTTTTTATTATGTGTGTTTGATTTTCTTTATCTGCTGAAATTTAGCTTGATACAACTGAAAAAGGAATTTAAAAAAACATGAAAATTCTATCTATTCTCTCACCGGTAAAATTTGGAGGAGGAGAAAGGTTACTTTTGGATCAGGGAAAAGTTCTTTTGGAAAAAGGAATAGAATATGTAATTGTTTGTTTGAATGGATCTTCAGAATTTGAAAAATTTTTAAATCAAGAAAATATTAAATATTTCAATTTAACCGATATAGAATTTAAGCAAACGCCGACAAGAAAGGAATATTTGTTTTTATTTTTTAAGCTACTCCCTAAAATTTTTAAATTGAGAAAATTAATCCAAAAAGAAAAGCCAAATATCCTACTTTCAAATGGTTTTCCAGCTGTGTTTTTAGTTCCTTTATCGGTTTTATTCCTAAAAGTAAAACCTAAACTTTTTTATGTGCATCATTCCCAAAAGCAAAAAGAGAATTTCTTAATAAGAAACATTTATCTTTGGTTTTTAAGAAAGTATGAAAAAATAATTGCTGTTTCTTCTGCAACCACTGATTCTTTAAAAAGTGTCTTTCCAGAAATAAAAGAAAAAATTTTAACTATTCCAAACGGAATTGATACAAAAAGATTTGAAATCAAAGAATCTAAAGAAGAACTGAGAAAAAAACTGAATTTGCCAGATGGTATTTTAGGAATTTGCGTAGGAAGGCTGACTCCTTTTAAAAATCAAAAATTTTTAATAAAAGTGGCAAAAGAAATAAAAAGAGATGATTTTTATATTTTGATTGTTGGCGATGGTGATGAATATGAAAACTTAAAAAAAGAAATAGAAAAGGAAAAGTTGGAAGATAGAGTAAGGCTTTTAGGTTTTATTCCTTCAGATGAAATTCCTTATTATTTGAAAGCAAGCGATATCTTTCTTTATCCATCATTGAAAGAGGGATTCGGAATAGTAGTTTTAGAAGCAATGGCAGTTGGTTTGCCTGTTGTAATTTTTAAAGAGATTTATATTGAAGAGTTTGGAAATAATATTTTAGTAGCAAATAGCGAGGAAGAGTTCGTGAGCTATGCGAGGCAGTTAGTTGAGAGTAAAAGTTTTAGGGAAGAACTTGGTAGCAAATTAAAGCAAGATGTATTAAAATTAGATATTAGACAAGTTGCAGAAAAATATTTGGAGGTTTTTGAAAAATGAATAAAAGAAAAACTTTTAGAAGCTTTAGTTATTTTAATGAATACAAGCATACTATAATCGAAGGATAGGAGAAACGAATATGAATTCAACAGAACTTATAAGAGTGACCTCGCCTAAAATTCTACTATTATCTTTACAAAAATTTGGCGGTGGAGCGATTGATTCTTTAGAAATGTCAAATGCTTTGATGGAAAACAAATTCTTTCACTATATTTTGATTTCTGAGGGGAATGAGCTTAGCGATAAATTTACGGATTCAGATTACAGAAAAGTTATTAAAATAAAGACCTTTGCTTCAAACTATCTTAGTTTTTTAGTGAACACTCTCTTGCTTTTTAGGTGGATAAGGGTAATTCAAGTTCTAAGAAAAATTAAACCTGATATTGTCAATATAACTCACTTTCATATATGGTGTATTTTTGTTTATCTACTTCGTCCCATTTTTAAATACAAAATTTTTTATGGAGTACATGACAATCCCTTCGAACCTAAAGAAGAACCTGTCTTTTTGATGAACTTTTTTGAAAAAATTTTTGTAAAAAAAGCTGACTTGATTTTGACTTACAGTAATTTCATGAAAGAAAGTATAAAAAAGTATGTTTCAAATAAAACAATTGAAGTTTTACCTTTGGGAATTTATAGCAACCTTTGTCCTAAATTTGAGAAAAAAATCAATCCAAATAAAGAAAGTTTAGATGTTTTATTCTTCGGAAGGCTAGAAAACTACAAAGGAATAGATACACTGATAAGAGCTTATGAGATTTTAAAGAAAGAGCATCTGAAAATTAAATTAACCATTGCTGGAAGAGGGAAAATTGATAAAGATTTAGAAAATAAAATTAATGAGCTTAGCATTATTTTTAAAAACTATTGGATTTCCAATGAAGAACTATGTCAGTTGATTGAAAATTGTGATGTTTTAGTTGCTCCCTACAAAAATGCGACACAGTCTGGGATAATCAGCGTAGCTTTAGCGTATGGTGTGCCTATAATAGCAACCAATGTAGGTTCTTTTAGTGAATATATCAAAGATGGTGTAAATGGTTTTCTGATTGATGTAGATGATCATTTGACTTTAGCCGAGAAGATAAAAGTTCTTTATCAAAATAGATGGTTGGTTATGGAAATGGCTCAAAAAGCAAAAGAGATAGGAGAATTATATAAATGGAATAGTATAATGAAAAAGGCAACTGAGCTATATAAAAGTTATACACAAGAAGGAGGTTATAAGGCTGAGTAATATTCTGATTTGTAAAACAAGCGCATTAGGTGATGTTGTGAGGACTACACCTATATTGAGAGTGATAAATGGAAATATATTTTGGCTTACCTCTAAAGAAGCTGTTGAGTGAGGATGTCAACTTTTCAGGTTCATGATCGTATAAATGACGATAAAGGAGGCTAACCATCTATAGACGGTTTCATACTTAGCATTCCAAGGAAACCTCTTGTAGAACCTCTTTATTCTGTGCTTGATGTAGAGAAACCACCTCTCTACCACATTCCTCTTCCCAAAAGTCTCATGTAGCCATTCCATTGCAAACTCTTTAACTGCACTCATATACCAAATGTCCTAGCCATCAACCAGCCCGGCCTATGAATGCCAAAAGTTGACATCTTCCTCCGAATAAATTAGATGTTGCAAACTTTATTTTTTCTGCTTATAATTCTTAAACCTAAGGTGGCGTTTTGATTTGATAGAAAATAATGAAAGTCCTAATTCTTGCCGGTGGCTCTGGAGCAAGGCTTTGGCCAGCATCAAGAGAAGCTTATCCTAAGCAGTTTTTAAAATTAGGTGGTAAAAAGTCTTTACTTCAGCAAACACTGGAGAGGCTTTTAAATATCCTTTCTCCCAAGGATATTCTATTGCTTACCAATGAACAGTATAAATTTCATGTCCTTTCGGAGATTAATGAAATTTCTAAGGACCTTGCTGATAACATTTTACTTGAGCCAGCAAGGAGAAATACTGCACCTGCAATTGCCTTTGGAATGAAATACTGTTTAGAAAGGCTTAGGATTTCTCCAGAGGAAGTTTTATTCGTTTGCCCTTCGGACCACATTATAAAACCTGTAGAAAAATTTGTTGAATATGTGAAATTGGCTGAAAAAGTGGCAAGGCAAGGCTATATTGTAGCTTTTGGGATCAAGCCGCTGTATCCAGAAACAGGTTATGGCTATATTAAAATCAGTGGTAAAGACCTAGGAGGTTATTATCTTGTTGAAAGATTCACTGAAAAACCAAACCTTGAAACTGCAAAAAGATTCTTAAGCGAAGGAAACTACTTTTGGAATTCGGGAATGTTTGTCTTTACCATAGCAACTATGATAGAAGAACTAAAGCTTTATGCTCCAGAAATCTATCAACTATTTAATCAGCCTCTAGATGATATGATAGCAAACTTTCAAAAGATGCCAGACATTTCAATAGATTACGCAGTTATGGAAAAGTCAAAAAAAGTTGTTGCCATTCCGATGGACATATATTGGAGTGACATAGGTTCTTGGGATAGCCTTTATGATGCTTTAGACAAAGATGAAAAGTCAAACGTTATTTTCGGAAATGTTTTAGCCAAAGACATAGAAGGTTGTTTGGTAATAGGGAATAAAAGGCTCATAGCAACAGTTGATTTGAAAGATCTTATTATAGTGGAGACAGATGATGCTGTTCTTATTGCGAAAAGGGGCTCAGCCCAAAAGGTTAAGCATGTAGTAGAGGAGCTCAAAAGGGAGAAGCGAATTGAGGTTTTTGAACATAGAACGACTTATCGCCCTTGGGGTGAGTGTACTATTCTTGAAGACCATCCGGGATACAAGATAAAGAGAATAGTTGTTAAACCGGGTGCGAGTATAGACCTTCAGATACATCATCATTGGAGTAAGCACTGGATAGTGGTAAAAGGAACCGCCAAGGCAACAATCGGGAATAAGGTAATGTATATTCACGAAAACGAGTCCGTTTATATACCCGAATCAACTCCGCATAGACTTGAAAACCCAGATAAAATCCCTCTTGAGATAATAGAGGTTCAGAACAGTGAGTATGCAAAAGAAGATGTGGAATAGCGTAATGAACATGGAAATAATGTGGGTTGAAACCGTAGATAAACTACTTGAAGGTAAAAGCTTGCGAAAAAACTATTCAGAAAAAGCTAAGCAAAGGGCTGAGGATTTTAGGATTGAAAAGATAGTTGAAGAATGGAAGGAGGTCTTGAAATGAATACCCTCCTTGAAGGATTGAAAGCCGGCAAAGAAAAAATCTGCGTTGTGGGGCTTGGGTATGTGGGTTTGCCTTTGGCGGTTAGCCTTGCGGAGCACTTTAAGGTGGTTGGCTTTGACAAGAATTCAAAGAGGGTGGAAGCTTTAAAGCAAGGAATAGACTATACGGGCGAAGTGGAAAACAGGGAAAAG
>JAPYXA010000022.1 GCA_028276075.1 Minisyncoccota bacterium | reverse complement strand
ACCAATTCGGTCTGAAATCTAACTTTAATCTTTTTCAAGAAAATTATGCTTTAAAAACAGGAACCTCTCAAAAATTCAAAGATAGCTGGATAATTGGCTATACTCCTGATTTTTTAGTTGGTGTTTGGGTTGGTAATGCACAAAATATCTCTATGGATGCGGTTTCAGGTCAATTGGGAGCGGGGAAGATTTGGTCAGAAATTATGGAATTACTTTTTAATTCAGAATATAACAAAAATAGTCAATTTGATTTTTCCTCAATTCAAGAATTTGAATATCAGGGGAATATAGTTTATGGTCTAAAAGATGATAATTTTAAAAAAGCCCTCTTGGCTTTAAAAGAAGATTATTTGATTTTAAATCCACATAATGGAGATCGCTTTTTAGATAAAGAAAGTCAAATAATTTTGAAAGCTAAAGAAAATGTAGAATGGTTTGTTAATGGACAATTCTTGGGAGAGGGCAAAGAAAATATTTTTATTCCTAAAGAAAATGGTGTTTATACTATTACCGCTAAAAATAAAAATTTAAAAGAAAGTATTAATGTTTTTGTCAGTGATTAAATTATAGTCAGTATAAATATTTAATTACTTGCTTAATTACTTAAATTATGAGCTATTTAATTCTTTTGTAAAGTTTTTAGAAAATAGAAATTTTATTATAATATAACTAATGAAGCTTGGGTTTTTTGAAGCAGAAGGTTGGGAAAAGGAAATTTTAGAAAGAGAGCTTCCGGATTTGGAGATTTATTTTACAACTGAAAGGCTCATAAAAGAAAATGTTAAAAATTTTAAAGATTTAGATATTTTGTCTATTTTTATTTGTTCAGAAATTGATAAAGAAATTATTGACTCTTTGCCAAATCTAAAACTTATTACCACTCGTTCAACTGGCTATGATCATATTGATTGCGAATATTGCAGGTCAAAAGGAATTGTGGTTTGCAATGTGCCAGAGTATGGAACAAAAACAGTGGCTGAATGGACAATTGGTCTTATGCTTAATTTGATGAGGAAAATTTATTATGCTATTGATCAAATTAAAGAAAGTGAAAGTTTTGATTTAAAAAATTTAAGAGGTGAGGAGCTTTATGGAAAGACATTAGGAGTTATCGGCACTGGCAAAATTGGCAAAGAAGTTATAAAACTTGCCAAAGCTTTTGGAATGAATATTTTAGCTTATGATGCTTTTCCTGATGAAAATTTTGCCAAAGAATATAATGTAACTTACTTAACTTTAGAAGAACTTCTTAAAAATTCAGATGTTATTACCATTCATGTCAATTTAAATCCATCAACTTATCATCTAATTAATAAAGAAAACATCAAGTTTATAAAACCAGGAGCTTATTTAATTAATACTGCTAGAGGAGGAATAGTTGAAACAGAAGCATTGCTTTATGCATTAAAAGAAGGAATCTTAAAAGGAGTAGCTTTAGATGTTTTGGAAGAAGAAACAGAGATTAAGGAAGAGTTAGAGCTTCTAGTGAAATATACTACCACGGATAAACGCGGATCTAACACAGATGAACGCGGATTAGGTGATCTTAAAGAAACAGCTTTTACTTTGTGGCAAAATCATATTTTAATGAAAATGCCTAATGTTTTAATTACACCTCATAATGCCTTTAACTCAAAAGAAGCCATCGAAAGAATTTTAATGACCACAATTGAAAATATTAAAAAATTTTTAGAAGGAAACCCGGTGAATTTGGTAAAATAATAAATTTATAGTTTAGTATAAATATAAGCATAATGAGAATGTCCAAGGTTTTACTTATATCTTTAATAATTTTGACTTTAAATGTAGCTTTTTTGCTGACTCAAATCTATATATGGCAAAGTGCTATTCTTTATTTTGAATTATTTGAAGCTTTATTAGAAGACATACATTTAATTGACATTTCAGCAATTATTCTTGATAACATCCCTTTATATTTTCTTGTAAGCATTATTGTATTTTTCGCACTTATTGTAATCTTTTTAATTAATTCTCGCCCAAAATTAGTCAATACAATCTCTCAAGAAAAATTTGTTTTAAATAAACCCTTATATGTCTCCAATAATTTAAAAGAAAGAGCTCCTCGTCTAAAATTAACAATTTTGCTCTAAGTTCGGTCGTCTTAATTAAATTAAATTTACTACCATGAAAAAATTAATACTTCTAACATTATTAGCATTCGTCTTCTTTTCTGTTTCGTCAAGTCTTGCTTTAACTATTAAAACTCCATATACACCACATGTACCTAAATATAAAGTTAAATCAGAATCAACATCAACACCAATCACAACAAGCACAACACAATCAGCAAAACAACGCAAACCTAAAGTAGAAGGAGTTGCAGGTGCTTATGTCAAATGTTTAAATATAGAAATGAAGAACTTAACTAAAGAAATGCAGTCAAGAAAGAAAAATACTTTGGCTGAATATAAAAATGCTGTAAAGAATGCTACTTCAACTGAAACTAAAAGAGAAGCAAGAAAAGCATATAATACTGCTTTGATAGATATAAAGAAATGGTTTAATCAAGCAACGAAAGAAGCTAAAGAAAAATGTAGGTCAACCGCAACCTCAACTCCTACAACAACACCTACTTCAACACCAACATCTACAGCAACATCAACTCAATAATATCGTCGTTATCGAAACTTAATTATTATGGCCCGGCTATCAACTGGTAGCCGGGTTTTTTTATTTTTCCTACTTTTCAGAAAAGTATGATATAATATATAGTAAGGGTCGATAATTATTAGAATAAGATAAAAGAAAAACTATGTTTCAACAATTGAAAAAATATTCGGATTTTAGTCTTTTATTCCTTCGTTTAGTGGTCGGTATAATTTTTATTGTTCATGGTTTACAGAAAATTTCGATGTGGAAAATGCTTCCTAATGCAGAAATAAGCGCAGGAGTAATTTTGTTGATGAAAATTCTTTCCGTTGTTGAACCTCTTGCTGGCTTGTTTTTAATTTTGGGTATTTATATTGATATCGCTGCTTTAATATTAACAATCATTATGGTCGGTGCCATTGCAATGAAGATTTTTGTTTTTAAGGTTGGTTTTACCGCTTTAAACGCAACCGGTTGGGAGTTTGATTTAGTTTTGCTTGCATCTAATTTAGTTTTACTTTTTGGAGGAAGCGGGAAATTGGTTTTGATGAGAAGTAGAACCGAAACAAATTAATACAATACTATGAAAGATAAAAAATTTTATGGCTCGACAATAATTGGCGAAAAAGGTCAGGTTGTTATTCCTAAAGAAGCAAGGGAAGATTTGAAACTTAAGAAAGGAGAGAAATTGTTAGTTTTTGGAATGGGAGAAATGATTACTTTAATGAGATTTTCTAATCTTAAGAAATTTATGGGATATTTGGAAAAACACCTTAAATCTCTTAAAGAAATTGTTAAAAAAGAAAAATGAAAGATAGATTTTTAAAAATTTCAAAGAGTAAAAAATTTTATTTTGCTTTGATTATTTTGCTGATTATCGGTTACTTTGTTTATCCAAGAATTTTTAAAAAAGAAAGTGTAAGATATATTTTAGGAGAAGTCCAGAGAGGAAATTTAGAAATTAAAGTTTCAGGAACTGGCGAAATTGTACCAATAGAAGAAATTAATGTTAAATCAAAAGTTGGCGGAGAAATTGTTAATCTAAATGTTAAGGAAGGAGATAATGTTTACAAAGGTCAAATTTTGGCAAAAATAGATAGTAGAAATCTTGAAAAATCAATTAAAGATCAAGAAATTTTGATTAAAAATTTAGAGTTAGCTATTGATTCAGCTAAATTAAATTTAGAAAAATTGAATTTTCAATATCAAAACACTTTAAGAGGAGATGATTACAATAAAGCTTTAAATCAAGGAATTTCAATTTTGACCGACTTTTATAGTTTTTATCCAACTTTTATCGAAGACTTAAGAAAAATTTATTTTTATAAAGACTTTGAAAATTATGATAACAATTTGAAATATTATGAAAGTTATAATCCTTATTTTACAGGTAAAAGTCAAAAATTAGAATTTAACTACAACATTTTAAGAACAAAATATATTGAACTTTCAGACAATTTTAAAAATACTTCAAATCAAAATGATGTAAAGGAAAAAATTATAAAAGATTCTTACGACTTAGTTTTAGCAACTTATGATTTAGTTAATGAAGGGAGAGAGATGATAAGATATTTGAAGGAAGATTTAGCTTTAAAAAACGCAACTCACGAAAAAGAAAATATTATTAATAATCATTTTCAAAAATTAACTAACTATTTAAACTCATTAGCTCAATATAAACAAAACCTGCTTGATGTTATCTCTAAAATTAATTCTTACCATAATATTGTTGATAATTATAATTTTGACAAAAAGAATTTAGAACTTTCAATTAGACAAAAAGAAATCGATTTAGAACAAGCAAAAAAGAAACTTAATGACCTTAAAGAAGATTTAAATGATTATTATGTTGCTGCACCTTTGAGTGGAGTTTTATCAACATTAAATATAAAAAAAGGAGATTTAATTACTCCAAATCAAATTATCGGAACAATAATTACTAACCAAAAAATTGCAAAAATATCTTTAAATGAAATAGATTCCGTCAAAGTAAAAGTTGGTCAAGAAGCTATTTTAACTTTTGATGCTTTACCTGATTTAAAAGTTAAAGGAAAAATAATTGAAATAAGTACAGTTGGTAAAGAAGAACAAGGAGTAGTTAGTTATGATGCGAAAATTTCTTTAGAGGAAGAAAATAAAGAAATAAAACCAGGAATGTCTGTTAATGCAGAAGTTATTGTTAATAGAAAAGAGAATGTTTTATTAGTACCAAATTCAGCTATTAAAAGTGATAGAATAGGTAAATATGTCGAAGTAATTAAAAATTATAAATTTGAAAAAAGAAGCTTATTTAAACCATTAGAAATTCCTCAAAACTTAATTGAAAAAAGATATATTAAAACAGGAATTTCAAATGATGAGTTTACTGAAGTTTTAGAATGGCTAAACGACGGAGAGATTATCATTATAAGAACCTTAAATCAAACAGCTCAAAGTAGACAACAAACTAATCCATTTTTACCTCGATTGCCATTTGGTCAACAAAGAAGATGATGATCAAACTTGAAAATATAAATAAAATTTATAAAAACTCTGATGTTGAAACTGTTGCTTTAAAAAATATTAATTTAGAGATTAAAGAAGGAGAATTTGTTGCTATTATGGGACCTTCTGGTTCTGGAAAATCAACATTAATGCATATAATTGGCTGTTTAGACAGACCAACTTCAGGAAAATATTTTTTAGAAGGTACAGATGTTTCAACTTTAAATGATGATGAGCTTACCGAAATAAGAAAAAGAAAAATTGGTTTTGTTTTTCAAGCTTATAATTTGCTTCCAAGAGTAAGAGTTATTGAACAAGTTGAACTTCCGTTAGTTTATGCTGGGGTAAAATCTGAAGAAAGAAAACAAAAAGCAATCAATGCTTTAAAAGCATCTGCTTTCCCGGATAACTTTTGGTATTACTATCCTAATCAAATTTCTGGTGGTATGCAGCAAAGAGTTGCTATAGCCAGAGCTCTTATTAATGATCCTCTTTTGATTTTAGCTGATGAGCCAACTGGTAATTTAGACACAAAAACAGGAGAAATAGTTTTAGATACTTTTCAAAAATTAAATTTTAAATTTAAAAAAACTATTGTTTTAGTTACTCATGAAGAATATGTGGCAAAACATGCTGAAAGAATAGTTTCAATTAGAGATGGAGAGATAATTGATGAATTTAAGGTCAAAGATAGAATAATAATTAATGGCAATATTACAAAATGAGTTTTTACGATTTATTAAAAGAATCTTTTGGGTCAATAAAAGCAAACAAATTAAGATCAGGACTTACCATTTTAGGAATTGTTATCGGTATTACTGCTGTGATTGCTATGCTTTCAATTGGTGAAGGAGCAAAAAGTCAAATTGCTCAAAGTGTTGAAAGTCTCGGTTCTAATATGTTAACTGTCTTTCCTGGAATTATTCAACCAGGAAGAGGTATTGTTTCTGCTGGAAGAGGTACAGCGCAAAGTTTAAAAATGAGAGATGTTAAAGTTATTAAAGAAATTGAAGGTGTTAAGGTTGTTTCTCCTGAAGTTAGTAGAAGATTTCAGATTGTTTCTTCAATAGGAAAAAATATAAATTCTTTGGTTTTAGGAGTTATTCCAGAATATTTAATTGTTAGAAATTCAAAAGTGCAAAATGGTAAATTTTTTCAGGAAAACGATCTCAATAGAGTTGCTGTTTTAGGACCTACTGTTGCTGAAGATTTATTTGGAGAAAAAGATCCTATTGGTAAAACAATAAGAATTAATAAAATTAATTTTAAAGTTATTGGAGTTTTAGAGCCGAAAGGAAGTGCTGGTTTTATGAATCCAGACGAAGTAGTATTAGTACCACTTATAGTAATGCAAAAAATATTAACTGGTTCTGAATATTTATCTCAAATTGCTGTTCAAGTAGAAAGTTCAAATTTAATTGAAAGTTTAAAAGAAGAAATAATTCAGGTACTTTTGAAAGAACATAAAGTTTCTGCTGATAATCCAGATTTTTCTGTTATTGCCTCTCAAGAATTTTTAAATACTTTTAATTCTTTAATCAATACAATGACAATCTTTTTAGCCTCAATTGCTGCTATTTCTTTAATTGTTGGTGGAATTGGGATTATGAATATGATGTTAACTTCTGTGACCGAAAGAATAAGAGAAATTGGTTTAAGAAAAGCAATCGGAGCAAAGAAAAGAGAAATTTTGATGCAATTTTTGATCGAATCAGTTATTTTAACTTTAATTGGCGGAATCTTTGGAATAATTTTAGGAAGTCTAATATCTATTGCAGTTTCAAAATTTGCTAATATTACTTCTGAAGTTTCTTTATATTCCATTTTCCTTTCTTTAACTTTTTCAAGCTTAGTTGGAATAATTTTTGGTTACTGGCCAGCCAAAAGAGCAGCAGAACTAGATCCTATAGTTGCTTTAAGATATGAATAAAATTAATCACTAATTTAAAAATTTATGAAAATATATTTTGTCACTCATTATGGCCTTGAAATTTTAGCTAATAATAAAACCATTAAAGAATGTTTAGAAACTCCATTTATTTGGCAACCTTATTGGGAATATGATTTATAAAAAATACCAAATTTGAAGACAAAATACAAAACATTCCAACATTCTACAGAATGTTAGAATTTTATTCTGTATTAATTTTGGCCATTTGTATTATAATTAGATAAAGGAATGAAAAAGGCAAAACAATTAGAGAGATATTTTAAGGGAGCTGCCAATCATTGGCGAATATCAATTTTACTTTTAGTTGATAAAAACCCAGGTCTTTCAGTTGAAGAAATTACCGAAATTTTAGATGGTAATTTTAAAAATATCTCTCAACATACAAGAACATTAGTAAGAGCAGGTC
>JAPYXA010000021.1 GCA_028276075.1 Minisyncoccota bacterium | reverse complement strand
CAAAATTTTGATAAAAAATTCGACCTCTACTATAGAAAAAAATAAAATTTTAAAAGATTATAAAAAATCTTTAATTGAAATTAATAAAGACTATTTAAATCAGTTGAAATATATAAAAGAAAAATGTAGGTAAAAAATGTAGATAATAAAGATAAAAAATTCTATGGGTCTACTTTGATGACCGAGAAAAGATAAGTTATAATTGCTAAAGAAGCAAGAGATGATTGAAGATTAAAAAATGAAATATTTAGAGGATATTTACTTTCATTTAAAAAAATTGAAAAATATTTAAAATAATTAATTAAAATTTCACAATGATGAAAAAATTATCTTTAAAAATTTTTAAAAATAAAAAATTTTACTTTATTTTTATATTTCTTTTAATTTCCTCTTATTTTCTATATTCTAAAATTTACAAAAAAGAAAATTCAAAATATATTTTATCTAAAGTTGAAAGAGGGAATATAGAGGTTAAGATTTCTGGTAGTGGTGAAATTATTCCGGTGGAAGAAATTGAGACAAGAGCTAAAACAGGAGGTGAAGTACTTTATGTAAATGTTAGAGAAGGCGAAGAGGTAAAAGAGGGTCAGATTTTAGCACAATTAGAAAGTAAAAATATTGAAAAAGCGATTAAAGATCAGGAGATTCTTATTAAAAACTTAGAAGTTAGTATTGAATCTTTAAAATTAAATTTGGAAAAATTAAATTTTCAATACCAAAATACTTTAAGAGGAGATGATTATAATAAAGCTTTAAATCAAGGAATTTTAGCTTTAAATGATTTTTATAATTTTTATCCAAATTTTATTGAAGATATAAGAAAAATTTATTTTTATAAAGATTTCCAAGACTATAATAATAATCTTGAGTACTATCAAAGTTATAATCCTTTATTTGCAGGTAAAAGTCAAAAACTAGAGTTAGCTTACAATAATTTAAAATCAAGATATTTACAGCTTTCAGATAATTTTAAAAATATTTTAGAAGATTCTCAGACTAAAGAAAAAATTATAGAAAATTCGTATAACCTAGTTTTAGATTCTTATGATTTAGTAAATGAAGGCAAAGAAATATTAAGGTATATAAAGGAAGATTTGGTGTTAAAAAATGCAATTCATGAAAAACAAGATATTATAGAAAATCATTTTCAGAAATTATCAAATTATTTGAATAGTTTGGGTCAGTATAAGCAAAATTTATTTGAGATAATTTCAAAAATTAATTCTTATAAAGATATTGTTAATAATTATGATTTTGATAAAAAAAATTTAGAGCTTTCAATTAAACAAAAAGAACTTGATTTAGAGCAAGCAAAAAAGAAACTGGAAGATTTAAGAGATGATTTAAATGATTATTATATTATTGCTCCTTTAAGTGGTATTTTATCAAAATTTAAAATCAAAAAAGGAGATTTAGTTGTTGTAAATCAATCTGTAGGTACAATAATAACTAATCAAAAGATAGCAAAAATTTCTTTAAATGAAGTAGATGTTGCAAAAGTAAAAATTGGACATAAGGTAATTTTAACATTCGATGCTTTTCCTGATTTAAAATTGGAAGGAAGAGTGTTTGAAATAAGCCCAGTAGGCGTAGAAGATCAAGGAGTTGTTAGTTACGATGTAAAAATTTCTATTGGTAAAGAAAATAAAGAGATAAAACCAGGAATGTCAGTTAACGGTGAAATTATCATAGATAAGAAAGATAATGTTTTATTAATTCCGACTTCAGCTGTTAAGTCTGATAAAAAAGGAGAGTATGTTTTGGTAATTAAAAATTTTAACACTCAAGAGAAAGAGATAGAAAAACCTATTCAAATTTCTCAAGAATTAATAGATAAAAAATACATTAAAACAGGTATCTCAAATGATGAATTTGTTGAGGTTTTAGAAGGATTAAGCGAGGGAGAGATTTTTATTTTTAAAGTTATAAATGAAAAAATCCCCCAAAACAAGCAACAAACTAATCCATTTTTGCCTAGAATGCCATTTGGAGGAAGAAAATAATGATAAAACTTGAAAATATTACTAAAATTTATAAAAGTGGTGAAGTCGAGACTTTAGCTTTAAGTGGGATTAATTTAGAAATTAAAGAAGGAGAGTTTGTGGCTATTATGGGACCTTCGGGATCTGGTAAATCAACTTTGATGCATATTATTGGTTGTTTAGATAAAGCTACTAGTGGAAGGTATTTTTTAGCCGGCCAAGATATTTCTAGTTTTAGCGATGATCAGCTTGCTGATATAAGGAAAAATAAGATTGGTTTTATTTTTCAGGCTTTTAATTTACTTCCTAGAGTTAGGGTTATTGAACAAGTTGAACTTCCTTTAGTTTATGCAGGTATAAAATTAGAAGAGAGACGAGAAAAAGCGATAAATGCTTTAAAAATTTCAGCTTTTCCTGATAATTTTTGGTATCATTATCCAAATCAACTCTCCGGTGGGATGCAACAAAGAGTGGCTATTGCTAGATCTTTAGTTAATGATCCTTTGATAATATTAGCCGATGAACCTACTGGGAATTTAGATACAAAGACAGGTGAAATTGTTTTAGATACTTTTCAGAGATTAAATTTTAATTTCAGAAAAACAATAGTGCTTGTAACACATGAAGAATATGTAGGCAAACATGCGGAAAGAATAGTTTTAATGAGAGATGGACAAATAATTGACGATTTTAAGGTAAAAAATAGGTTAATAATTAACCACGATCATAGCGATTAAATTTTTTATGATATGAAATTCTATGATTTATTAAAAGAAGCTTTTAAATCAATAATTTCTAATAAATTAAGATCAGGTTTAACAATTTTAGGAATTGTTATTGGTATTACAGCTATTATTGCTATGCTTTCAATTGGTGAAGGGGCAAAAAGACAATTAGCTCAAAGTGTAGAAAATTTAGGATCAAATCAACTTAATGTTCTTCCTGGATTTATTCAACCCGGAAGAGGAATTGTTTCTGCTGGAAGAGGGACAGCACAAAGTTTGAAAATGAGAGATGTTGATGTTATTAAAAAAATTGAAGGTGTTAAGGCTGTTTCTCCTGAAGTTAGTAGAAGATTTCAGATTGTTTCTTCTTCAGGTAAAAATACAAATGTTTTAGTTATTGGTGTTACTCCAGAATATTTATTAGTAAGAAATTCTAAAGTTGAAAAGGGTTATTTTTTTAAAGAAAATGATTTAAATAGATTTGCTGTTTTAGGTCCTACTGTTGCTGAAGATTTATTTGGAGAAGAAGATCCGATTGGTAAAACAATAAGAATTAATAAAATTAATTTTAAAGTAATCGGAGTTTTAGAAGCAAAAGGAAGTGTTGGATTTGTTAATGCTGATGAAGTTGTGCTTGTACCACTTTTAGTAATGCAGAAAATATTAACTGGCTCCGAATATTTATCTTTAATTGCTGTTCAGGCAGAAAGTTCAGAATTGGTTGATAAAGTGAAAGATGATATAACTAATGCTCTTTTAAAAGAACACAAAGTTTCTTCTGAAAATCAAGATTTTTCAGTTATAGCCGCTCAACAATTTTTAAATACTTTTAATTCTTTAATTAATACAATGACAATATTTTTAGCTTCAATTGCTGCTATATCTTTACTAGTTGGTGGGATTGGTATTATGAATATGATGTTAACTTCAGTTACTGAAAGGATAAAAGAAATTGGGCTTAGAAAAGCAATTGGTGCCAAAAAAAAAGAAATTTTAGCACAGTTTCTTATAGAATCAATAGTCTTAACTCTTATTGGTGGCATCATAGGCATATTTTTAGGTAGTCTATTGTCAATTGCAGTTTCTAAATTTGCAAATATTACATCTGATGTTTCATTATTCTCAATAATTTTATCGATTACTTTTTCTAGTTTAGTGGGTATTATTTTTGGTTATTTGCCTGCAAAAAGAGCCGCAGAACTTAACCCTATAGATGCTTTAAGATATGAATAAGCTTGTTTAAGAATTTTATAAAGTTTAGATTGTTATAAAAAATTTCAGTTTTTAAAAATTTCATAATAGAATTATATATAATATAAATATAAAACCATTTTTTAAATATGAAGATAAGCGCAATAAGTTTTTATATTTTTTTGTTATATTTACTCTCTCCCTCATCGAGTGTTTTTGCTTATTGCCCTTTGTGTGTAGGAAGTGTTTTGATTTTGACATTTTTAGGTTATGAACTTGGTGTTAAAAAAATTGTTTTAGGATTTCTAGCCGGTGCTTTAACTGTTGCTTTTGCCGAATGGATGAATAAAATTATTAAAAGAAAACTTTTTAAAGGGCAAGATTTTTTAATTATTACTTTAACTTTTGTTTTAACTTATTTATCAGTGAAAAGCTATATTTTCAATTACTACTCTTTGTATTTTCCTAATTTAGGTATGAGTAAGCCATTTTTGATTGATAAATCTTTGCTTTCAGGAATTTTCGGTGGTTTTTTAGTTTATATTGCTCCATTTATTAGTAAATTTATTACTCAAAGAAGAGGTAAGACTATTTTGTTTCAAAGAATAATCATAACTTTAATTTTGCTTATAATTTTTGGATTAATTTTACAATTTATTTAAAATTAAATTATGGAAATAAAAACATCTAAAGAGTTGATAGAAAAAATTAATAAATTTAAAGAAAAAGCCGCTGATCTTTCAGCTGATGAAGATTTAGCGTTGGCAGTCATGAATTTAATTAGTATGGAAGAACATCTTTATTTTACTGCTGAAAAAACAAGCAAAGATGAATATTTTAATTTACTTAATCAAGTAAGAGAAATAAGAAAGAAAATGATGGAAAGATTGGTTGGAAAGCCGGAAGGAGAACTTTGGTGTTTTATAAAACATACACTTTCTGCAACAATGAGACTTATTGAAGTAGGAACCAAACTTCAAAATCAAAATAAAAAAGATGAAGCCAAAGAAGTTTTTGATTTAGCTTATGAACTCTTTAACATCTTTTGGGGAATAAAGCTAAATATGATTAAAGTAGAGAATTTTAAAAAAGAAGAGTCAGAATATAAGGAGATTATAGAAGAATCCAAAGGTGGTTTTTCTCTTAAAAATTTAATTGAGAAAGTAATTGATTGTTGCAAAGAATAAAAAATGAAAGAAGGAGAAATTTTAAAAATTAAAGCAGAAAGATTTTTGGAGACAGCAAGAGATTTATATAAGAAAGAATATTATGATCTTTGTGCTTTTAATATTGAACAAGCAGTACAGTTATTTTTGAAATATGAAATATGGAAAATTCTAGGAGATTTTGAAAAAACTCATAAAATCAGCGAACTTTTAGATCATTATAGAATAGCCTCAGATAAAGTTAAAGAAATAGATAATTTGAAAGAAAATTATAGACAAACCATTTATGATTTGGAAATTGCTTATATCGAAAGCAGATATTTACCAGCACAATTTTTAAAAGAGCAAATTGATTTGATGTTTAAATTTGTAGAAGATTTATTGAATATTTTTAAAAATGGGTAAATATTTTGAATTTCTTTTAGAAAGAAAGCAAAGAAGAGATCATTTTTTAGAAAATATTGATTATTATTTAAATTTAATTAAAGAAAGAATAAAAAATAATCTTGAGAAAAAGACAGAAATTTATCTTTTTGGTTCTTATTTAACAGGAAATTTTAATCCTAACAGCGATGTAGATATTTTGGTTGTCACTGAAGATGAAATTGATCAAAGAGAAAAAAGCAGGGTTTTATCTGAAATTTTAGAAGATTTTGATGTTTACCATCCTTTTGAAATCCATTTTGCCTCAAAATCTCAATTTGAAAATTGGTACAAAAAATTTTTAAAAGAAAACTATAAAGAACTATAAGACTTGACAAATATACCCCACGGGGGTATAATATCGTTATCATGAAAAAATATGTTTGTCCAATGGGATGCATAGAACTTCAGGATCAGCCCGGAAATTGTCCTGAATGTGGAATGAAACTAATTGAAATTGAAGAAGAAGATAAAAACCACAAAGATCATGATAAACATGCAGGCCATAAAGCAGAAGATTTTCTTAAAAAATTTTGGCTCTCTTTAATTTTGACTCTAATTGTAATTTTTGTTTCTTTTACATTGTACCAAAGCATAGCACGGTACGGGGCTCTGTCCGCATTACTGGGTTCAATTGTTTTCTTTTATGGTGGTTGGGTATTTATTATTGGTGCTTTAAGAGAAATTAAAGCGAAAAACCCTGGAATGATGACTTTAATTGCTTTAGCTATTTCTTCAGCCTATATTTATAGTCTTTTTATAACTTTATCAGATCTTCTGCGTTGGTCTACGTTAAGTCCGCGTATGTCTGCGTTTTGGTTGGAACTTACAAGTTTAATTACAATTATGCTTTTAGGTCATTATTTTGAAATGCAATCAGTTTCTTCAGACAAAGAGCTTTAAAGGAAATTGAAAAATTGTTACCGGATAAAGCGGAAATTATTGATACGAAACAACACGAAACTAAACGAACCAACACGAACATAAAACAAAACTTATATCACTGAATGAACTTAAAATCAATGATATTATTTTAGTAAGGCCTGGAGGGAAAATTCCTGCTGATGGTATAGTGATTGAAGAAAGATCTGAGGTTAATGAAAGTATGATAACTGGTGAAAGTAGGTCAGTTTTAAAAGAGCCAGGTTCAGAAGTCATTGCTGGAATAATTAATGGTGATGGTATTTTAAAAATAAAAGTAACAAAAATTGGTGAAGAAACTTTTTTAGCAGGAATAAAAAGATTAATTTTAGAAGCGCAAAAATCAAAATCAAAGCTCCAAGTTTTAGCAGACATTTTTGCTAAATATTTGACTTTTATAGCTATTTTTATTGGTTCTTTAAGTTTTACTCTTTGGCTTTTAATTAATAAAGATATTTCTTTTGCTCTGGAAAGATTAATTACAGTTTTAGTTATTGCTTGTCCTCATGCTTGGGGACTGGCAGTTCCTTTAGTTGTTGCTATTTCAACAAGCTTAGCAGTTCATTATGGGTTTTTAATTAGAAATAGGTTGCAACTTGAACTTTCAAGAAAAATTGACATTGTCTTATTTGATAAAACAGGAACATTAACAAGCGAGAGATTCAAGGTGAAAAATATCATTTCTTTTCAAAATTTTAATGAAAGTGAAGTTTTTACAGCTTGCTGCTTCCTTAAATCAATTTTCTCGGCATTTTATTGCCCAAGAAATTTTAGAAAAAGCTAAAGAAGAAAAAATTGAAATTTTAAAAGTTGAAGATTTTGAAAATTTGGCTGGCAAAGAAGTAAAAGGAAAAATCAATAATAAAAATTATTATCTTGGAGGAGAAAATCTTTTAAAAAGCTTTAATTTAACTCCACCAAAAATTGAAACTATTGGTACAACCACATATTTAGTTGACGAAAATAAAGATATTCTTGGAGCCATAATTTTAGAAGATGAAATTATAAAAGAATCATTTTCTGCTATAAAAGATCTTCATAAATTAGGGATAAAGACAGCTATGATTACTGGAGATAAAAAAGAAGTTGCTGAAAAAGTTGCGAAAGAACTTGGCATTGATGAATATTTTGCTGAAGTTTTGCCTCAAGAAAAGCTTGAGAAAATAAAA
>JAPYXA010000020.1 GCA_028276075.1 Minisyncoccota bacterium | reverse complement strand
GAACTTGCTTTAAAGTTGGACAAGGATTTAATTAAACTTCTTTTATTTGATGAAAGGATGAAGGAAGTGTTTTTTGTTAATGTGGATGGGGTGCTTATTTTTGACAAAGATAAATTTATTAAGTTTGTTTCCAATAAACAGTTTTTGCCGGATTCTTATACTGCTTTTAAAAATAAAATTGGTTTAATTGACGAAAAAGGCGAATTTATCAGTGAGAAGAAAGAAGTTGTGCTTTCCTGGCCATATAAAGATTGTGTACTTGAGGGCGGAATGACAAAAGAGGATCAAAAGCGAGATGAGATTTTCTGGAATGAAATTTTAGCGCCGGATCAAATAACCCGCCTTTTAGACCCCAAAGTTTTTACTAACGCAAAACGAATTGATAAAAATGGTGAACATAAGTTTGATGGATTTATAAGTGATGCTAACGGAAACATAAAAGACAATCTTATTATCAAAGGCAATAATCTTTTAGTTCTTCATTCTCTCAAAAAAAGATTTGCCGGAAAAGTAAAGTTGATTTATATTGATCCACCGTATAATACCGGGAATGATAGTTTTAAGTATAACGATAGTTTTAATCATTCTACATATTTAGTTTTTATGAAGAATAGATTAGAAATAGCACATGAATTGTTAAGAGATGATGGAATTATTTTTGTCCAATGCGATGATAATGAGCAAGCGTATTTAAAAGTATTAATAGATGAAATATTTAATAGAGAAAATTTTATTGTATGTATTGCGGTTAGATCATCTACGCCTAGCGGCATAAAAACAGCTCATAAACAAAAAACTATTATAAAACAGAAAGACTATATATTGGTATTTGCAAAAAATAAGTCAAAGGTTTCTTTTAAACCGCAATATACCAAAGCGACAGAATGGGATACTCACTATTCTGTTTGGATTGAAAAAGGGTCAGATGGTGTTAAATTAAGGAAATTAGTTGATAAGTTAATAGAAGAAGCTATTTTAGATAAAAACCAAACATTAAGAGATGTAAATATTAATGATAAAAATTTTAAGAAATTTTATTTAGAAAATGCAGAAAAAATTGCAAGGTGGACATCTCATAAAAATAAGGAAATAATAGAACTTTGTACTACAAAATATAAAGATAAGTTATATGTTACTAAGGATGAAAATGGAAAAGAAACTATTTATTTAAATAAGCAAGTGTTACAACCATTGAGTTATTCTATAAATTATGTTTATGATGAAAAAAGATTTATCGAGGATATAAGTTTTTTGGTTTGTGATTTTTGGGGAGACATTGACTTTCAAAATACTCAAAATGAAGGAGGCGTAAGTTTACCTGCAGGGAAAAAGCCAGAATTTTTAATATTTAGAATAATAGATATGAATACCGAACCAGGCGATTTAATTCTAGATTTTTTTGCAGGCAGTGGGACTACTTGTGCAGTTGCTCACAAAATGGGTAGACAATATATTGGAGTTGAGCAAATTGATGATCAAATGGATAAATGCCTTACAAGATTAAATAATGTGATAAATGGAGATCAAAGTGGTATTTCAAAAGCAGTTGGCTGGAAAGGTGGCGGTGATTTTGTCTATTTAGAACTGATGAAATGGAATGAAAATTTTGTTGAAAAAATACAGGAAGCAAAAACAAAAGAAGAACTTAAAAAATTATGGGAAACAATGAAAGAAAAAGCATTTTTGAGTTATAGAGTAGATATTAAAGCTATTGATGAACATGCAAAAGATTTTGATAACTTATCAATTGAAGACCAGAAAAGATTTTTACTTGAGTGTTTAGATAAAAACCATCTCTATGTCAATTACAGCGAAATTGATGATGAGGAATACAGAGTTAGTGAAGATGATAAGAAATTAAATAGGGAATTTTATAAAAGTTAATTATGCTTTACGAAACTTTTAATTCAATAAAAGAATCATTTAATTGTGTTTATTTTCAATTGGATTATAATATAATTGAACTTGACATTTTGATTGGATTAGAATACAATTGAAATATATGGCTAGTAGAGAAAAAATAGAAAATTTTTATAGATTATGGAATTCAGAGGTAGATAAACTTCTTTCAGGTTACATTTATGATGAGGAGGGCGATTTTAATCCTACAAGGTATATTTTTTCTTATTATTTAAATATTTTAAAAAAATTTACAGAAAATCAATTAGAAGAAATAGAAAAAATAAATCTACTATCTGGAATAAGGGGTGTAGGTAAGACTACGCTTTTAGCCCAGCTTTATTATGTAGAAAAATTTATACCAACATATAAAAAGATAAATTATAAAAATGTTATATCGCAAAATTATGAGAAAATTTATTTAGATGTTAGTAGATTATCAGCAGAAAATATCACTTTAAATGAATTTTTTAATTATTATCAAGAAATAAAAAATACACGATTTGTTGACTTGAATGAAAAGCTCCTTATTTTATTAGATGAAGTGCATTATGATGAAAAATGGGGCACATTTTTAAAAAATGTTTTTGACGCTACTAAAAGTCATAAAAATATTTTAATTATTGCTACTGGTTCTTCAGCTCTTAAAATAAAATTGAATCCTGATTTATCGAGAAGATCTATTTTGGAAGAATTATATCCTCTTAAGTTTAATGAATATGTAATTTTAAAATATGGACAATTATTGAAAAAAGATGCTTACCCAACTAGAGGATTGTCAGATAATATTACTGAGGCAATTTTACTATCGGAAAATGCTAAAAAATTATTTGATTTTTGCAAAAGTAATCAAAGTGAAGTTTCTAAATATTTTAGTAAATTACCACCCGAAGCCGAACGAGATTATTTCTCTTTTGGAGGTTTTCCTTTTATATTAAGATTAAAAAATAAAAAATCTATTATTTTTGAACTAATTTCCGGGGTAATAGATAAACTAATAACTAAAGATTTACTTGAAATGAAAAAATTTAGCTCCGAAACTATTTCGAAAATAAAAGATTTGCTTTATTTAATAGCAAGTTCTGATGCCACAGATATTGATAAATTATGCACTGCATTAAGATTAGATTATAGAACTGTGAGAAATGTTTTAGATGCTTTAGTTAAAAGTGGGATTTTAGTAGAAGTTAGAAGTTATGGCCAAAAATTTGTAAAAGTAAGAAAACCAATAAAATTTTTATTCATTTCTCCATCTTTAAGAATTAGTCTTCTTAGTGGTATTTTACCACCAGAGATTAAAGGAAAAATCTTAGAAGATTATTTAGCATTAATATTTTGGAAAGATTTCAGAAAGAAGCGCAAAGGATTCAATAGTGACATTGATATAATGTATGATTCTTCTGCGGGCGGAGCTGATTTTGTTTTAAGAATTGGAGAACATAAAAAAATTATTATTGAAGTTGGTTTTGGGAAAGAAAATGAGGGTGTAAGGCAGATAGAGAATACTGGAAAAAATATTGGTGGCTATGATTATGGAATCGTCATTAGTACAAAATCCGATTTAGAATTAGTAAGTGATAAAATTGTCAAAATGCCGTTAAAATTTTGGTTAGCGATATAAAAATATGCTTTACGAAATTTTTGATTCAATAAAAGAATCATTTGGACAAGATTATTTTACTTCAAGAGTAAGCGAAGATATAATTCAAAATCTCAATCCTAAATTTGAGTTGCGTGATTATCAAAAAGAAGCATTGGGAAGATTTGATTTTTATTTTAATGGTTATCAAAGAAGACAATGGCCAGCCCAATTACTTTTCTGGATGGCTACCGGAAGCGGTAAAACTTTGATAATGGCAGCTAACATTTTGCAACTTTATAAACTTGGCTACAGAAATTTTATATTTTTTGTAAATAGTGTCAATATAATTGAAAAAACAAGGGATAATTTTTTAAATACTTTATCTGAGAAATATCTTTTTGCTCCAAAAATTAAATTTGGTGATAGAGAAGTTTTTGTAAAAGAAGTTCAAAATTTTGAAGGGGTTAATCCGGAAAACATAAATATTATTTTTACAACAATCCAAGGTTTGTATACAAGATTAAATACTCCTAAGGAAAACTCTTTAACTGAAGAAGATTTTGAAGGAAAAGATATTGTTCTTATTTCTGATGAAGCGCATCATTTGCAGACAATTACAAAACAAAATAAGACAGAAATTGAATTAGAGCGAAGTTGGGAATATACAGTCATTAATAGAATTTTTAGAAAGAATCCTAAAAATATTTTATTGGAATTTACAGCAACCATTGATTTGAGTAATGAAAACATAAGAAGAAAATATGAAGACAAAATAATTTTTAAGTATGATTTAAAACAATTTCGTTTGGATAAATATTCAAAAGAAATTGAAGTTTTACAAGCAGATTTAGAGCCAGTTGATAGAGCCCTGCAGGCAGTTATTTTAAGTCAGTATCGTAGAAAAGTTGCCGAAAAATATAAACTTCATTTAAAACCGGTTATTCTTTTTAAGTCAAAAAGTATTAAAGAATCAAAAGAAAATTATGAAAGTTTTTTGAAAAGAATTAAAAGTTTAACTTCTAAAGATATAGAAGAAATAGAAAAAAGATCCAAAGGAACAGACTTAGAAAAAGCTTTTAAATATTTTAAGAATGAAAATATAACCTTTGACAATTTTATAAAAGAGTTACAAGAAGATTTTTCAGAAGAAAAAGTTATGCTTTTAGATTCAGAGAATATTGATGAAGAAAAACAGTTAAAACTTAATTCTTTAGAAAGTAGAAATAATGAAATAAGGGCTATTTTTGCTGTTAATATGCTTAATGAAGGGTGGGATGTTCTTAATCTTTTTGATATTGTTAGACTTTATGATACAAGAGATGGAAAGTGGGTTCGCGGTAAATATAAACCAGGACCCACTACAATTGGAGAAGCTCAACTTATTGGCAGAGGAGCAAGATATTGGCCTTTTAGACTAAATGATTTTGATGATATTTATAGAAGAAAATTTGATGATAACATTAGTCATAAATTAAGAATTATAGAAACTTTGCATTATCATAGTGCGCATAACCCAAGATACATTGAAGAGATCAAAAGTACCCTTACAGAAATGGGGATTTTACCTGAAAAATATATTCAAAGAAACTTGTTTATTAAAGAATCTTTTAAGAAAACTGAGTTTTGGAAAAGAGGCGTTATTTTTATTAATGAACGGATACAAAATCCAAGATCGGAAATATCTAGTTTGCAAGATGCAAGGATTAAAAATAATTATCAATACGAGCTAAAAACAGGAGAAATAAAAGAAGAGATTATTTTAGATGAAAAGGAAAAATCAGTATCGTCAAATGTTCAAAAAACTAAAAGAAAATTTAAATTTACTGATTTTGGAGAAAATATAATTCGTACAGCGCTTGATAAATTTGAATTTTATAAATTTGATAATTTAAAAAAATATTTTCCTCATCTAAAATCCATTCGTGAATTTATTTTCTCAGATAGATATTTAGGGAATATTGAAATAGAAATTTCCGGACCTAAAGAAAAAATTGAAAAATTAAATCCTGAGGAAAAATTAGAAATAGCTTTGTTTTTAATTAAAGAAATAGCAGAACAAACAAAAATGAATGTCTCTAAGTATATAGGAACAAGGCTATTTAAAGCAAAAATGATCAGAGATATTTTTAGAGATAAGATTTTAAAAATAGACAGCGATGATGAACGTGCTCAAGGGGCGGAAGAAATAAATTTGGAAGAGAAAGATTGGTATGCTCAAAATGAACTCTATGGAACAAGTGAAGAGAAAAATTTTATAAATTTTCTGATATCGCTTTACTAAGAAACGAGAAATTTTTCCAAATTTATGATTTTGAAGAAGGCAAACCTTTTGAGCCGGATTTTGTGATGATTTTGAAAAAGAAAAACAAAATTATTAGTATTTATCAAATTTTTATTGAGCCAAAAGGAGATCAATTTAAAGATAGTAAAGGAAGATTTGAAAATTCTAAAGAAGGATGGAAACAAAAATTTTTGCTTGAAATAGAAAATAAAGCTGAAACTGAGATGCGTTTAGAATTTGAAGATAGAAATTTTAAATTAATAGGATTACCTTTTTATAACAAGACTTTAGAAAAAGAATTTGAAGAATTCTTAAAAGGTAAATTATTAGATTAAAATGCGTACAAAAGTTAAAGTTTTTTCAGGTTTTAAAAGAGATTAAATTTTTAAGATAAAAAATAAAATAATCTTGAAGTAACACTTCTGATACTTTTTTTGATTATAGTAACACTTTTTGCTTTTTGTGTTACCTTATGATAAAATATTAAAAATGAAACCATATCATCCGCCAAAATTGCCAGTAAAATTGGATCCAAGTAAGTTTTACTTAGAATTAGCTAATGCCAGTTTAGAATTGGGAAACTTAAATGGACTTTGTCAAAATTTACCTAACCCTAAAATTTTAATTGCTCCTCTTTTAGTAAAAGAAGCAACTGTCAGTTCTAAAATTGAAGGAACAAGATCTACTGTTTCCGATGTTTTACAATTTGAAGCAACAGGGATTCCCAAGTATGATGATACGATTGAAGTTTCAAATTATAAAAAAGCAATGATGATGGCGATTGATGGTTTAAAAAATAGAAAATTAGATTTGGGTTTTATTAAGAGTTTGCATCAAATACTTTTGGAAAACACAAGGGGACATAATACAAGAGGAAAATTTAGAGAAAAACAAGTTTGGATTGGGGTAAAAGGAGCAAAAATTGAAGAGGCAGATTATATTCCACCTGAACCGTTTTTAATTGAGGAATATATGAAAAATTTAGAGGACTATATTTTAAGTGAAAACAATGAGCATCCTTTACTTAAAGTTGCTATGATCCATTATCAATTTGAAGCAATTCATCCCTTTGAAGATGGTAACGGAAGAATTGGACGGCTTTTAATTCCTCTCTATCTTTATTGGAAAAAAATTTTAAATTTACCAATTTTGTATATTAGCGGTTATTTTGATAAAAAAAGAGATGAATATATTGATAAATTAAATTATGTTGATAAAACTCAAGGATATGAAGAATGGATTAAATTTTTCTTAGTTTCCATAATCAATCAGTCTAAGCAAACACAAAAGTTAATATATAAAATTTTGGAATTAAAAAATAAAATAGAAGAAAAAATTAAGATGATAAAATCTCCCTACAAATATGAGGTCTTAAATTTAATATTCTTCAAACCAATTTTTAAAAGAAAAGATATAAATATTGAAAAAATGACAGCGATTCGTTTATTAAAAAGGCTTGTCTTTTTAAATATTTTGGAAGAATTAAAGATTGAAAAAGTAAAAGGAAGAATTTATGTTTTTAAAGATCTAGTTAAAATTCTTTCTTATTAAGATTTAATCTCTTTATCATTTATAGCTTTCTTTAAAGTTAAACTCCACCTCCAATTTAAAAAGCTCGTTTTGAGAATCAAATTCACCATCTTCCCGCCATTGGCGGGGCGTTTTACCGTTAAAATACATCCAAATTTAATGAGCGGGTGAAGGGAATTGAACCCTCTGTCTTCTCCTTGGCAAGGAGACGTTTTACCGGTAAACTACACCCGCTTTTTGTGGCAAGTAACAGAGTCGAACTGCCATCTGACCCTCCGATTCGGAGGGCCCGCCGTGACCAATAAAATATTTTATCATTCTTCTTCATTTAAAGTGTTTTCTAAAATTTTC